>CAZDWR010000040.1:0-4838 GCA_964509275.1 uncultured Candidatus Saccharibacteria bacterium | reverse complement strand
TGGAAATATTTTTTTATCAACTATTGAAAAACTTTCCGAATCATTCCCTAGAGCAGTCAGGGAGGCAGAAAAAATTCTAAATACAGCTGGAAGAATTTTTCCAGTTACAATGACCAAAAATGATTTGATTGTTGAAAAAAAAAATGGAGAAAAAATAATTTCAGAAAAGAATATTGATAATTCTAATCTCCAAGAGATTAAAAAAATATACCTCGATAAAAAAACAACTATAAATCCGAAAATTCCAAAAATAATATCTGAGGCTGATATTGTAATTATTGCTCCTGGTAATTTTTACAACTCTATAATTCCAAATTTTTTAGTAACAGAGCTTGCAAAGAACATTAAAAAGTCAAAAGCAAAAACCATTTTTATTACTAATATAACAACAAAAAAAGGTCATACAGATAATTTTTATGTAGATAATTTTGTTGAAGAACTATACAGGCATTCGGAAGAAGATAATTTTATAGATTACGTATTTTATAATTCCCAGGATATTGTTCCTGAAAATGTTAAAAAAGCTTACGCTGAAGAAGAGTCAGCTTTAGTAAAAACAGTCAAAAATAAAAGTAAATTTCCTGAAATTAATTTTATTTCAAGTGATTTTATTTCCAAAGAAATTTTTGAAAATAAAAATAAAAAAGATATTGTAAAAAGAGCTTTACTGAGGCATAATGTAAAAAAACTATTTGATAAAATTTTTGAAATAATTAAAAAATAAAATGACTAGTACAAAAGAAAAAATATATATATTTGACCTTGATCACACCTTGCTCAATTCTTTAAAATTCAGGCAAGACATCGGGTTGTTGTTAGAAAATAATCCAGAAATTTCTTCGGAAAATATTTGAAGTCATTTTGCCGCAAAAGATGAGAGATTAATAAATTTTATTAAAGAAAAAACAAAAGATTATTTATTTGATGATACATTGGAAAATTTAGAAAAAGTAAAAGATAAAAAAGTTTTATTAACTTTTGGATCTTTAGAATTTCAAAAATTAAAAGTGGAAGCTTTAAATTTCAATGAAGTTTTTGATCAAGTTTTTTTAACTGACGAAAATAAAATGAATTTTTTAGAAAGTTTTATATCAGAAAATTCCACAAAAGAAATATTTTTTATAAATGATAATAATAATAAAAGATTTAGAGAAAATGATGAAGTAAGAAAATTATTTCCAGAAGTTAAGGTTATAGATATAAATAATTATGACGATGAGGAATTAGGAATCCCTATTTCACAACTCTTTAAAGATTCCTTTAATAAAGAAAAAACAGCAGAGATTAAAAATAATTTTAATAACGGTTTTGAAAAATTTAAATAAATATTTTTTAAAAATAATTTTGTAAAAATTTATTGTTTTTTAATTTTAATCCTGGATTTCCCAGTCCTTCGGCTGGAGAACGACACAGGCATAGCAGTTGGGGAGTTATGTTTGTGTCGTGTGTCTGTGTCATTCCAGAAGCGAAGCTATCTGGAATCCAGGTTTTTAGGCAGAGAACGTATAAATTTAACAAAATATTTTTTAAAAATAGCTTTCTAAGATTTAAACAGTTTACAACTTCAATCCTAGATTCCGGGTAACTTCGTTTCCGGAATGACGCAGATACAGATACAAAGAAAATATTTTAAAATATTCCCAAACTATTTTATCTATTCTGTCTTTTTCACTCATACATCACAATTGCTCCCGAAACAGAAACATTTAATGATTCAACATCATTTGCCATTGGGATCGCTGTTATAAAGTCACAATTCTCTTTTACTTTTATAGAAACACCCTTCCCTTCTCCACCCAAAACTAAGGCCGTATGTGAATCAAATTTTTGATTTCATAAATCACCTTTCTTTAAATCTTTTGGCATATCTAAAGCATAAGTTCAAAATTTTAATTCCTTTAATTTCTTAACAATCTGATTAACATTTGGAGTTTTAATAATTTTAACTTTAGAGATATTTCCAGCAGAAGTTTTAAAAACTGTTCCATTAACTGGTGCTTGATTATCTCCTGAAACAAAAATAGCTGAAACTCCCACTGCAACAGCAGTTCTTATAATAGCCCCAAAATTTCCTACATCTTCAATTCTATCTAAAACTAAAACTAACTGTGGTTTTTTCTTTTTTCTAAAACTAATTTCTCAATCTAGACTATCATAATATTTATATTTTTCTACGCCAGCTATAATCCCCTGAATATTAACTTTGCCCACTTTTAAAATTGCAGTTTTTTCATTTATATATTCTATTCTTATTTTATTTTTTTTTGCAAAATCTACAATATTAGTTATTTCTGATGATTTCTGATCTGAATTATTTACAACATAAAAAGAATTGAGTGAAGTTGGATTTGATTTTATTTGTTCTAAAATAGCTTTTTTTCCGAAAATATAAAAAGAGCCATCTCTGTTTTTTTTCAACAAAGTATTATCATTAACTCTTTTTATGTGTCTTTTTTTTTGTTTATTTCTTCCTGACATATTTTTTAATAATCAATCTTCATTTTTTCCTTAACCTCTTTTAAATTTTCTTTAGCTATTTCTCTAACTTTTTTTCTTCCATCTTCTAAAATATTTCAAATCAATTCTGGATTTTCTTCATATTTTTTTCTTCTTTCTCTAATTGGTTCTAGAAAATTATTTAATTCTTCTGAAAGTTTTTTCTTAAATTCTGAGTAATAAATAATTCCTAAAAACTCTTCTTCAATTTCCTTAAAATTCTTTCCTGTAGCTAACTTGTAATATTCCATTAAAGTTGAAATTTCTGGTTTTTTTTCTAAATCATAATAAACTTTATTTTCTGAATCAGTTTTAGCTTTTTTAATTTTTTCATTTATAGAATTTTCACTATCAGAAAGATATATTGCATTATTTAAAGACTTTGACATTTTTTTTCCATCAAGTCCAAGAAGTCTTGGTGTTTCACTGAGTAAAGCTTTAATTTGTGGAAAAGTTTCTCCATAATATTTATGAAACTTTTTTGTAATTCTATTAGCTTGTTCTAAAACTGGTAATTGGTCTTCTCCTACTGGCACAATTTCTGCTTTCAAAAAACAAATATCTGCGGCTTGTGAAACAGGATAACCTAAAAAACCAAAAGTGACATTTCCATCTTTAAATAAATTTCCCTTTTCAGAAATTTCTAATTTAACTGTAGGGTTTCTTTGTAATTCTGAAACTGTGACCATGTTGGAAAAAAAAACTGTTAATTCAGCAATTTCTGGAATTTGAGATTGAATAAAATAAGTTACTTTTTCTGAATTAATTCCAACAGCTAAATTATCAGCTACCACTTCAAAAACATTATCTCGTACTTTTTGCGGATTTTCATAATTATCTGTCAAAGCCTGAACATCTGCCACCATCAAAAAAGTTTCATATTCATCTTGCATTTTAATTCTATTTTGCAAAGAACCAACTAGATGTCCTAAATGTAATTTTCCTGTAGGCCTGTCTCCTGTTAATAAAATCTTTTTCATATATTTATTAATAATAACACATTATTACTTAGATTAAATCTTGAACCTAGAAGTTTTTTTTGACAAAATATTATAAATTTTTTGTTATTTTTTTATTTGTGTTTGTATCGTTGTGTCTGTGTCATCCAGCACCACTTTTTTTAATACAGAAATAGCTTCGCTATTTCTGTATTAAAAAAAGTGGTGCTGGATGACACAGACACAGACAAAAGCAGTGTTGTTTTTAAAATTTGATTGTTCCAGGTTCAGAGTTTAATCCAAAATTATTTTTTTAAAAAAAATATAATAATGTTATACTAAATCAAATGAAAAATATTTACTGAAAATCTAGAGAATATAAATATGTAAAAAAAAACATAGACTGGTATTGAATTTTATGGTCATTAACAGCTTTTTTTACTTTTATTATTTACCATTTTTTTAAAGATAATATTTTTGCCTTTCTCATCTTATCGCTTTCTGTCATTATCACACTAGCTTCTTTTAAAAGACCTGCTATTAAAAAATATTCTTTAAACTCTGATTCTATTTTTATGGAAAGCGATAGAAAAAATATTTTATTTTCAAACATTAAATCTTATAACATTGATTTTTATAATATGAAAATATTAATCAATACTAAAAATAAAATACAACCTTTAATCCATATTCCCTTTGAATCTAATCAAAATATAGAAAAAATTGATATTTTTTTATCTAAAATAATTAAAAAAGACGAAGAGTTAAAAATACCTTTTCTAGAACTCTTATTGACTAAAATTTTAGGATTTTAAAAAAAACTCTATTTATTAATATATCCACCAATTACACTCCATCTTCACCAAAAATTATGGCTAATCTGTAATATAATTAATGGATATGTTAATGAAGAATTTTTTTAAAAAATTATTTTTTAGTTTTTAACAGCACTACTTTTTTAACAAGTCTTGATTTTTTTCTAGATCCATTATTTTTTTTAATAATACCTCTCTTTACTGCTTTGTCAATAGCTTTGTATAATTTTGGAAGTGTTTTTTCTGCTCCTTCTACATCTTTTTTTGTAATTAATGCTAAAAAATTTTTAATTTCCTCTTTCATTATTCGTAATTTCCTTAAATTAAAAACTCTTTTTTTTTCTGAAGACTTAATTCTTTTTTTTGCTGATTTTGTGATTGCCATATATTTTTTATATAATTAAACATATTTTACAATAAAAAGTTTATAAAATCAATACTTAGATTAAACTCTAAACCTGTAACAATCAAATTTTAAAAACAATAATTTTGTGTTTGTGTTTGTGTTTGTGTCATTCCAGAAGCGAAGCTATCTGATCTGTACCCAATAATTTAGACGTTTTTACAGCGTCGTTTTAAAAGATAATTT
>CAZDWR010000039.1:2832-4958 GCA_964509275.1 uncultured Candidatus Saccharibacteria bacterium | reverse complement strand
TAGTGTTTTAAACCTGGATTCCAGATAGCTTCGCTTCTGGAATGACACAAACACAGACACAGACACAGACAGCGGTGTTGTGTCTGTGTCATCCAGCACCACTTTTTTTAATACAGAAATAGCTTCGCTATTTCTGTATTAAAAAAAGTGGTGCTGGATCCAGGATTAAAGTCATGAAATATCCAAATTAGACAAAGCAAAGCTTAACAGAAACAACAAAAAACCTGGATTCCAAATAGCAAGCTTTTGGAATGACACAGACACAGACACAGACACAGACACAAGCAGTATTTTAATTGTTCATGTGCTTAATCCAAGAATTAACAAAAAACAAAAACAAAGGTGTGATACAATTAAAAAATGTTACAAAAGACGGCTTTGAATATTTTAAAATCTGGTCAGAATGTTTTTATTACTGGTTCTGCAGGAACAGGAAAAACTTATCTTTTAAATCAATATATTCAGTATCTTAAAGAACGAAAAGTTTATCCATCAGTTGTTGCTCCAACAGGAATAGCAGCTTCTCATTTAAACGGGCAAACAATTCATTCTTTTTTTGGTTTAGGTATTCGTGATTTTGCTGACGATTGATTTATAGATTCTTTGCAAGAAAAAAAATATTTAAATGAGCGTTTTAGAAAATTAAAAATTCTTATTGTCGATGAAGTTTCTATGATTTCTCCAGAAATATTTTCGGCTATGGATAAAATTTTAAAAGCTTTTAAATTTTCAAATGAACCTTTTGGAGGAATTCAGGTTATTTTATCTGGAGATTTTTTTCAACTTCCTCCAATTTCAAGAGAGAAAAAATTTAAGCGTTTTGCCTGACAAGCGCCTATTTGGAAAGAATTAAATTTAAATACTTGTTATTTGGAAGAAAAATTTAGACAGACTGATGACAAACTGATATCCATTTTAGATGATATTAGGTCTGGTCAAATTTCAGAAGAAACTCACACTTATTTACAGGACCAATATCAAAAAGATTTAAATATTAGTTTTCGCCCAACAAAATTATATACTCATAATGTAGATGTTGATAGAATTAACAATAAAGAATTAGAAAATTTAGAAGGAAAATCTGTTTTTTTTTCTCATACAGGAAAAGGTTCAAAAAAAAATATTGATAAAATTTTTAAGTCATCTTCAGTTTTAGAAGAAGTGGTTTTGAAAATTGATGCAATAGTTTTATTTATTAAAAATAATTTAGAAGCAGGATACATCAACGGAACTACTGGTGTGGTGGTAGATTTTGACGAAGATGATAATATGCCTATTGTTAAAATTTTTTCAGGTAGAAAAATAAAACTTTCTCCAGAAGATTGAACTATGGAAAATGAAAACGGAAATATCGTAGCAACGGTTTCACAAGTTCCCTTAAAATTAGCTTGAGCTATTACAGTTCATAAATCACAAGGAATGACTTTGGATGCAGCTGAGATTGATTTAACTAGAACTTTTGAGCCAGGGCAGGGTTATGTGGCTCTTTCTAGAATAAAATCCATTGATGGATTAAAATTAATGGGAATTAATAATATGGCCTTACAAGTTGATTCATTAATTTTGCAAATTGATGACCGAATGAAAGGAGCATCAAAAAAAGCAGAAGAAAATATTTCTAAAATTTCCAAAGAGCAATTAAATGAAAATTTTCAAAATCATATTGAAAAATCTGATGGCATCACGGCGTCCGAAGAAATCAAAAGAGAAAAAAATAAAATTAAAGAAGATAAAAAAAAGAAAGAAAAAGATTTAAAATCTGGGAAAATTGAAATTTTTAAAAAAGAAACAAATCCAAATTATATTAAAACTGGAGATTTAATTTCTAAGGTTAAGAATTTTAATCAATTGGTGGAAAAAAGAGAAATGACCGAAGACACTGTTATTAGACATTTAGAAATTTTAAAAGATAAAGAAAAAAAATTTAATATAGAAAAATTTAAACCAGAAAAAGATATTTTTGAAATGGTGGCTGAAGCTGTAGAGGATTTAAAAACAGAAAATAAAAAAGAAAATTTAAATGATAAAGAAGAATTAAAATTAAAACCAATTTTTGATGCTTTAGATGAAGAAGTTTCTTATAGAGATATAAAACTTTCACTTTTATTTTTAAAAGTGATATAATA
>CAZDWR010000039.1:0-2732 GCA_964509275.1 uncultured Candidatus Saccharibacteria bacterium | reverse complement strand
ATATGGAAGAATTATATTTTGGGAGTGAAGAGTTTGGAGTGATAGCAGGATACATCAGTTCGTTTACTGAAGGTTTTTGAGATTTTTTACCAAAGATAGCATTGGCAATATTGGTATTAGTAGTAGGTCTTTTTATTATTAAATATATTAAAAAAGCTTTATTTTTATTTTTTCAAAAAACAGAATTTGATGAAGTTTTAGAAAAGTTTTTGTACTCGTTTATAGGTATTATTTTGAAAGTAATTTTATTAGTAATAGTTATATCTATTTTAGGAGTAAAGATTGGGGCATTTATTGCAATTTTTGGAGCCATGGTATTTGCTATAGGTATGGCATTGCAAGGGTCTCTTTCAAATTTTGCTGGAGGAGTTCTTATATTATTTTTTAAACCTTTTAAAATTGGAGATTATATAGAAACAGAAGGAATTAAGGGAATTGTTGTTGATATGCAGATTTTTAACACTATTATAGAAACTTTTGATGGACAAAAAGTAATACTTCCCAATGGTGCAGTTTCAAACGGAACTATTGTTAACTGATCAAGTATCCAAGAAAGAAGATTTGATATCATCGTAAAAATAGGTTATAAAGATAATGTTGAAAAAGCTAAAGAAGTTTTGAAGAGAATCGCAGATTCTGAAGAAAGAATTTTGAATAAAAAAGGAACAACTATTGTGGTTCAGGGATTGGGAGATAATTCTGTTGATTTACTCTTTAGAGTTTGAACAAAAAACAGCGATTATTTAGGAACAAAATTTGATATGATTGAAAAAATAAAATTAACTTTTGATAAAGAAGGAATTTCATTTCCATTTCCACAAAGAGAAGTGCATCTTCACAAGATTCCTTCCGATGTTCAAGATAAATAAAATATATTAGAAAATATATTATTTGTTCACTCGGTTTCATAAATATAATAAATATGAGTTTCTCAGAATCACCAAAAAGAAATAAAAAAGAAATGAAAAGGAAAGAATGCCCAAGGGGTCGAGTGGTTAGCTTAAGAAGTGGCGACCATGACTTAGAAAACTCTATTTATAGCCTTGCCAAAGAAGAGGATAGATTTAGAGAACAATTTTCAAAAAAAATTAAGGAGGGTTATGTAAATGAGATAGCTAATGATTATTCAAATGCTGTTTTAGAAAAAATAGAGAAAGAAAAAGAGGGATTTAAAGATGCTTTAACAGGATTAAGAAATCGAAATTCGTACATTAAAGAATTACCAGAATTTATATCTTTGGCTAAGAGAGAGAGCTTCAAGGTTTCATTTCTTTCAATTGATTTCGATTATTTTAAAAAAATAAATGATCAATATGGTCACAGCGCCGGAGACGATGCTTTAAAACAATTAGCTCAGATTTTAAAAAAAACCTCCAGAGAATCAGATTTAGTTTATAGAGTTGGAGGAGAGGAGTTCATAGTATGTTTACCAGATACAGATTTAGCTGGCTCTAAAATAGTAGCAGAAAAAATAAGATTAGTTGTGGAAGGATCTGTTATTGTTGTTAAAGATAATCAAAATAATAAAATTGAATTAAAGGAAACTGTGAGTATTGGAATAGCTGGAGTTGAACAAATTGAGGGTTGAAATAGCATGGAAAGTGCTGAAATAATAAATAGAATAAACAGAATGACAGATGCTGCTATGTATCATTCCAAGGAAAATGGTAGAAACCAAGTTAGTGTTTATTCAGAAAATCCAGAAAATCCAGAAGATTCAAAAGAATAGAATTGTACAGAAACATTAATTTTATAGAATGAAAGAATTAAACCTAGGTCAATATGTAGAAAAATATCGTCTAGCCAGAAAGGGTCAGGATGAAATTGTTTTACTGGAAGGAATTCATTCTTTTAAACATGCTCTGCGTTTTGGAGCAGAAATTTTGGAAATAATTTATGTAAATGATGAGCAGTTAAAAGATTTTAAAAGTAATGTTTTATCTGAAGACGAACGAAAATATATTTTAAAAAATGGTACGGAAGTTGAAGAAGAATTTTTTGATAAACTTTTGCCTTACAAAGTTCGTTCAAAAATTGTGGCTTTAGCAAAAAAACCTTGCCGGGATAAAGACTCTGTTGATAAAAATAAACCTATTATCTTTTTAGAAAATCCAAGAAATCCTGAAAATATAGGAATGGTTATTAGGGTGGCAGCGGCTTATGGAGCTGGAGCAGTGGTAATTTCTGGAAAAATATCTCCCTTAACAGCTTCTGTTATTAGGTCTGGAGCTGGTTTGGTTTTTGCGGTACCAGTTTTTTTAATTTCAGATTTTTCCGAATTAAATAGTTTTGGTGAAAGAATTTTAATTTCAGCTGACCCAGAAGGAATGAGTTTAAAAAAGATTAAATTAGCAAAAAATTCTATAATTATTTTTGGAACAGAAAGAGAAGGAATTAGTGAGGAATTAAAAGCAATGTCTAAAATAACAGTTAAGGTTGATATGAAAAAAAACGTTTCTTCTTTAAATTTAGCAACTTCTGTTTCAGCCTTGCTTTTTTCTGCTGATTTTGAGTAATAAAAAAACTTTATGTTTGTGTTTGTCTCTGTGTCATTCTTTTGTGTCTGCGTCATTCCGGAAACGAAGTTATCCGGAATCCAGGATTAAAGTTGCCAAACATTAAATCTTTAAAAAATTATTTTTAAAAAATATTTTAATAAATTTATATGTTCTATGTTTCAAAACCTGGATCCAGCACCACTTTTTTTAATACAGAAATAGCGAAGCTATTTC
>CAZDWR010000038.1:895-4962 GCA_964509275.1 uncultured Candidatus Saccharibacteria bacterium | reverse complement strand
GGTTTACAAAAAATATCAAAAAAACTGCTTTCGCAGTTTTTTTGGTTTTTTGTGACCCCACGGAGAATCGAACTCCGATTTCAGGAATGAGAATCCCGCGTCCTAGCCGTTAGACGATGGGGCCAAACACAATCCACACATATCGCCCCATCATCTAACAACTAGGACAGTGGTGTCCTTCGGACTTCAAATAAGCATTCTTCATACTTCAGAAATCCTAGACGTTAGACGATGGGGTCTAAACATAAATTTATTTATGTTTAGTTTTTAGAATTGAGGAATTTTCCGAAGGGAAATTCCTGGCGACTCAAAAAGTTTTTAATTTTTTTAATTATTTTTATTTATTAAAAAATAATGAGAAAATTATAACATATTAATAATGCTTTAATCTAAAAACACTTAGATTAAAGTTTGAACCTGTAGGTTTTTTCTTTTTATAATAAATATTATTAATCTTTTATTTTATTTTTCGCTTGTATACCTTTGCATTTCTTTGTGTCTGTGTCATTCCAGAAGCGAAGCTATCTGGAATCCAGGATTAGGGTTGCAAAATATGTAATTAATCACAAAATTTTTTGTACAAAATATTTTATTAAATTTACTCGCTAGTGTTTTAAAACCTGGATTCCAGATAGCTTACGCTTCTGGAATGACACAGACGCACGATATAAACACAAACAGAAAATGTTTTTTTTACATTATTTCTTTATTAAAAAACATAAATATGCTAAAATATTAAAAAATAAGTTAAAATGACAGATACAAATAAACAAAATAAAGGAATTTTAGAGCAAATTATTGGGCCAGTAGTTGATGTTTATTTTGAAAAAGATCTTCCGGCACTTAAAAATTCTATATATTCAAAAAATAAAGATGGTAAAAAGATTGTTTTTGAAGTAGCATCACATTTGGGAGCAGGGCGGATAAGAGCAATCGCTATGAACGATACAGCAGGACTTTCAAAAGGAATAGAAGTTTTCGATACGGGAATTCCAATTTCAGTTCCCGTAGGAAAAAAAACACTAGGAAGACTTTTCAATGTTTTAGGAGAAACTATTGACGATAAAGAAGATATTTCTGATATAAAAAAAATGTCAATTCACAGAGAACCTCCAAAGTTTTCAGAACAGGTATCTTCAAGTGAAGTATTTGAAACAGGAATTAAGGCTATTGATTTATTGGTCCCATTTCTTAAAGGTGGAAAGGTTGGATTATTTGGAGGTGCTGGTGTTGGAAAAACAGTAGTTATTCAGGAATTAATTAATAACATAGCTAAAGGTCATGGTGGTTATTCAGTTTTTGCTGGTGTCGGTGAAAGAGTTAGAGAAGGAAATGATTTATATTATGAAATGAAAGAAGCTGGAGTTTTAGATAAAACAGCTATGGTCTTTGGTCAGATGAATGAAGTTCCCGGAGCTAGAGCAAGAGTGGCATTGACAGGATTAACTATGGCTGAGCATTTTAGAGACACTGAGGGAAAAGATTTATTATTTTTTATGGATAATGTTTTTAGATTTGTTCAGGCTGGATCAGAAATATCGGCTTTACTTGGAAGAGTTCCTTCTGCTGTAGGTTATCAACCAACACTAGCTGAAGAAATGTCACAATTGCAAGAAAGAATTACTTCAACAAAAAAAGGTTCAATTACTTCGGTTCAAGCCGTTTATGTTCCAGCAGATGACTTCACCGATCCATCAGCAGCAACTACTTTTGCTCATCTAGATTCCACAGTAGTACTTTCAAGAGATTTAGCCGCTTTGGGAATTTATCCAGCTATTGATCCATTAGAATCAACTTCTAGTGCTCTTTCACCAGATACTGTTGGAGAAGAGCATTACAGAGTTGCAACAGAAGTAAAAAGAGTTTTACAAAAATATAAAGATTTACAGGATATTATTGCTATTTTAGGGATTGATGAACTTTCAGATGATGATAAAAATATTGTTTATAGGGCAAGAAAAATTCAGAAATTTTTATCACAACCATTTCATGTGGCAGAACAATTTACTGGATCTGCGGGAGAATATGTAAAATTAGAAGACACTATTAAATCTTTTTCAGATATTATTGAAGGGAAATATGATGATAAGAGTGAAGATTCTTTTTATATGAAAGGAGCACTGTAAAATTTTTTGAATTAAATTTTGAATCATAAATTGTTATGTGTTTGTGTAGATTTGTATTAGTTTTTCCAGACTTAGGATATTGTTAAAAAAAAGCATCATTGTACAACTTAATTGTGCAATGCAGGTTTTTATCGCGTCTGTGTCATTCCAGAAGTGAAGCTATCTGGAATCCAGGTTTTAAGATATAGAATGTATAAATTTAATAAAGCATTTTGTATGAAGAATCCTTCGGATATTTACACAGTTTACAACTTCAATCCTGGATTCCAGATAGCTTCGCTTCTGGAAGGACACAGACACAAACACAATGACACAAAAATCTTAGATTAGTCTGAACACAGAAGTTTGTTTTTCAAGAAACGAATTGTTTTCGGTTCAGACTTTAATTCAGTTGTTAATAAGAAACTCTCATTTTCTATGATACAATACAAAAATGAAAACAATAATATTTGTAGGAAGTTCTGGTTGTGGAAAAGGAACTCAAGCTGAATTGGTAAAAAATAAATTTAAAGAAAAAAGAGAAGATTTTGTTTATGTGGAGGTTGGTGCAGAATTTAGAGACTTATTGTCAATGACAACTGATACAGCAAAAATTTCTAAAAAAGTATCAGAAAAAGGACACTTACAACCATCTTTTTTGGCAATTTTTTTATGAGCCAAGATGTTAAATTTATATTATTCAAAATCAAAACATTTAATTATTGATGGAAGTCCCAGAAGTCTACAGGAAGCTAATATTTTAAATGAAGCATTCCATTTTTATGGTATTGAAAAGCCAACGGTTGTTTATATTGAAATTTCGAGAAAAGTTAGCAAAGAGAGAATTCTTTTGAGAAAAAGACAAGATGATAAAGAAGAAATAATAGAAAATAGATTAGACTGATTTGATCAAAAAACAAAAAAAGCTATTAATTTTCTTGAAGAAAATGATTATTATAATTTTGTAAAAATAAATGGTGAACAATCAGTTGAAAAAATTTTTAAAGATATTGAAGAAATTATTTTTTAAATTTGTTTTTAACAAATTGTAATCAAGAGTAAATTTTACATCCCAAACAATAAGAAAAAAAAGTTGCTAATGATATTGCAATAATAAAAATAACTACAAAAATATTTTTAAGTGTATCAAGAAATAAATCAACAGAAGGGCAATTTTGAGTACAATAAATATTTCCGTTTAAAAACATAAAGATAGTTATTGAAAAGAAAAAACCAATTCCAGCAGCAAATCTTTTTGGAGCAGCACCAATAGGTTTTGGATTTATGTTCAAAATAACGTGCATTATTAAAATAGAGATGTGTTTTAAAATTGAAAATTTTGGAAAATAAATTCTGGCTAAATAATCAAAAGCTAAAAATAAAAAAATTCATTTTGAAAAGAAAAAACCAAGTATAACTAATATTAAAGAAAAAAAAGCAACTAATCTTACAACATTTTCATCGATGGTATTTTTAGATATGGGGCAAGTATATTTCATGCAAGATATTATAACAGAAGTTTGTTATAATAATATTTATTATTTAGATTTATAGTTTATATTATTGTTTTATGTTTTTGTGTCTGTGTCGTTGTGTTGTGTGTCTGTGTCATTCCTTTGCGTCTGTGTCATTCCAGAAGCGAAGCTATCTGGAATCCAGGATTAACTCCATAAGATATCCAAATTAAAAAAACTAGTTTTTTTAATAAACAACAAAAAACCTGGATTCCGGATAACTTCGTTTCCGGAATGACACAAACACAAACACAAACACAAACATAATGAATATTGAAATACAAAATACTTGTTTTTTCTAAATATAAAAAAACATATTGGTGGAGTGTCTGAGTGGTTTAAGGTACATCGTTGGAAACGATGTGTGTAGTAATACACCGGAGGTTCAAATCCTCTCTCCACCGCAAAATTCGAAAAAAATCCCGTCAGGGATTTTTTTCTGAATTTT
>CAZDWR010000038.1:0-795 GCA_964509275.1 uncultured Candidatus Saccharibacteria bacterium | reverse complement strand
CTGAGACTGCTGTGTCGTTGTTCTTGCAGTCCAGACTAGGGGACCCAATCTCTCCACCGCAAAATTCGAAAAAAATCCCGTCAGGGATTTTTTTCTGAATTTTGCAGGTGGAGAGAGGATTTGAAAAAGCGAAGTATCTTTTGTACGAAAAATTTGCGTTATTGTTTTAGAAAATTTTTCAGTGCAAAAGCACGAGTGACGAGGTCACGTGTCTGAGACTGCTGTGTCGTTGTTCTTGCAGTCCAGACTAGGGGACCCAATCTCTCCCGCAAAATTCGAAAAAAATCCCATCAGGGATTTTTTTCTGAATTTTGTTTCTGTGTCATTCCAGAAACGCAGTTATCTGGAATCCAGGTTTTAAATACAATGAGTTTAAATTTAAGAAAAATAATATGTACGAATAATTTTGTGATTAAAGTTGCAAAGCGTTTAAATTTTTAGAAAATTATTTTTAAAAATATTTTATTAAATTTATAGGTTCTATATTTTAAAACCTGGATTCCAGATAACTGCGTTTCTGGAATGACACAGACACAAACACAAAGCAATTTTATTTTTGAGTGAGCGAGTGTCAGGTAAAACCGAACAAAGTAAGGGTTTTACCTGACCGAGAGAACGATGAAAATATTTTATAATATTATTCCGACTCTCACTTTGCTATGTGATATCTAGAGGATATAACATTCACTCACTCAGTTCCATAAATATAGAGAGGAACTCTATATTTACGCAACATTCGTTTCGCTATGTTATAATACATAAAAGAAAAAAATGAGAAAAGATTATTATAAAATA
>CAZDWR010000037.1:0-5223 GCA_964509275.1 uncultured Candidatus Saccharibacteria bacterium | reverse complement strand
ATAAGCTGGGATTATAATTGAGATGGGGTCAATCTTGGCTTTAAACGCTTCGATCTCATCCACTGAGTATATATCTTTTTTAAATATAGTTCTAAAAAGGTCGTTGTATAAAAAATAATTATTACTCTTGGAGATTAAATTGCTCTTTATACTCGAAGAATTAAAAGAATTGTCTATTCCAAATTTATCCATATATTCTTTTATTTGTGGGTTAATATTTCCAAGATCATCAAAAATTGTCTCTTTTTTAAATTCGCCATTATATATTTTTTTATCAATTTTTTTAATATCAATTTTTGCCTTTATATAATTGGAAATTTCCAAATCTATTTGGTCATCATTTCTATCATCATCAGTTTCAACAATAAGCATATCTCCAGGCAATGTATTAAGCAATAGAGTATATTTTATATTATCAATAATAAATTCCATTTTATTAGCTGTATTTATAACAGTCTTATTTAGTCCTAAATTAAGCAAGGTCCCTAAAAAAAATTTTATATCTTTATTTTTTATTAATATAGGTTTTGTTGTTTTATATTCTGATATTTTTGTTATCTTGGTTTTTTTATCAGAATTCCCATAAAATCTTATAAAACACAGTCCATCAACAAAAGATATCTCTAATATATCGTTCTTAATAGGCATATATAAATTCATTAAATTTTTTATTTCTGGAATTTTACTTTTAATAATTAAAGTATTTAGCAAATCATTTACATTATCTTTTTTTATTAAATAATTATTTTTCATTTTTTATTTTTGATTATTTTTCATAATAAGAATTTCATCTTTTAAAATTTTTATTATTTTTTCTTCGAATATTCCCTCTATAGATATATTCGTGGTGCTTCCATGATTATGGGCTATATCAACACCTTTTTTAATATAGTTATCTCAAGTTAAATTCATTATACTACCAGGCTCTGGAGCCCAATCAGTATTCTTAATCTCGTTAGCAATATTAGACAATTCATTAAAAATAACTAAGGGACCACCATGTGTCATTACAACTAAGTTAACTTTATCTAGATTAAATCTTTTATTATATAATTCAATGATTGATTCATATAGTCTTATAGACTGTTCTTTGTAGCTTTCACCAAAACTTGTGAAAAATTCTGAAAATTCAGGATGCTGATAAGTATCACTTTCTTTATTATATATCGGGTCACCAAAGTGATAATCAAAATTTCTTTTATTCGAAACTTCATCCCAATAGACATTGTTCGCCAATGATAATTCTCTAACATTATCACCATATCCATAATTATCATTTAAAACATATTCTCCCTGATCTAACTCTCTGAT
The DNA here is from genome assembly GCA_964509275.1 of uncultured Candidatus Saccharibacteria bacterium. Classification (GTDB taxonomy): domain Bacteria; phylum Patescibacteriota; class Minisyncoccia; order Phycocordibacterales. The sequence continues at coordinate 3,912 of CAZDWR010000037.1, read as the reverse complement.
TAATTCATTTTCTTCAATAAAACATTTTAAATTTGGTTCTTTTTCTTTTATTCTATCTATAATTAAATTTGTTGTTTCAATCGTTCTTTTCTTAGGAGATGATATAAAAGTAATTATCTTTTTATTTTTAAGTTTAGTCTCATCAATTATTTTTTCAGATATTTTATCAATATCTTCGATTATATTTTCTGTTTTATCTAGTGGACCATCCCTGTTTAATCTTAAATCGTCAACATCTTTAAAATGCCTTCCAACTTTTATTTCTTTATTTCACCCTATAGTCTCGTTCATATTTAATTATATTATGTTTTTTAATGTACTTGAATAACCCAGTATCCTTTTTATATTTAACTTCAATAACATCAGGATAAGTTAATTCGAAAAAGAAATCTTTTTCGAATTTAAAATGATTTATTATAAATTCACTAAGAACTGTTCCGTGGGTTGAGATAATTATTTTATTTTGATTGTTGTTATCGAGTACTTTTTTTAATTGATCTTCAAATCTTTTATTTGCTTCTCTAATAGTCTCTCCTTGTGGATATGCAAAATTAATATCTGTTAGAATATTTTTATGAAATACTTCTGCATCACCCTTATAATCCAGTTCTTTAAAACCATCTTTGATAATATATGGTATTTTTAATTTTCTAGACAATGGGAAAATAGTTTCCACACATCTATTTAATGGTGATGTATATATAGATTCTATATTAGCTATATTCCACTTATCAGCGAGCTCAATAGTTTTTTCTCAGCCTTGAGGTGATAAATCTATGTTTACACCTTTGAAATCAAAATTTTTATAATCCACATGTGAATGTCTTATAAAATATATAATTGTATCATTTTGTTTATTCTTTATGGACATAATTATATTATAACTTTTTTATAATGTGTAAACAAATAATATTTGTTTAAATGCCAAATAATCAATTATCCTGATTTATTTAAACAATCAAAAAACCTTTATAAAATAAAGGTTTTTTGGTTGTTTTTATAAAAACAGAAATACCGTATTTTTGGAATTCTTTGGTATTTTAAGCCTCCATAATTCTCTATTTTTTCTACTTTTAGCTTTGAGTACTAGACTCTGAGGAGTTGAATGATGTATAATACAAAGCGTTGATATCGCTTGTGGGGATTGAATCTCACAGGTTCATGATGTTGATGGCTCACAAAAAATCAAAAAAACTGCGAAAGTAGTTTTTTGCTGTTTTTTTATCGCTCATTATATAGAATCAAAAGAGAATTTAAAAAAGCGAAATATATTTTATTTAAAGTTTTTATTTTATTGTTTGTTTTTTAAAATATAGTCAGAAAAAATATTGAAAATTTGCAAAAAACTTTTTTTACTTTATTATAGAACCTATGAAATTAGTAATTGTAGAATCTCCCGCCAAGGCCAAGACCATAGAAAAATATTTAGGAGGGGAATATAAAGTCCTTTCTTCAGTGGGACATATTCGTGATATTCCAAAATCAGCCAGTAAAAAAGCTAATGCTATTGATATTGAGGCTGGATTTGTTTTAAATTATCAAAATTTAGAAAACAAAAAAAAAGTTATTGCAGATTTAAAAGCAGCAGCAAAAAAAGCAGATGAAGTAATACTTGCGGCCGATAACGATAGAGAAGGAGAAGCAATTGCTTGGCATGTTCGTGAAGCTTTAAAATTGAAATCGGGAGAATATAGTAGAATTACATTCAATGAAATTACTAAAGACGCGGTTTTAGAAGCTTTGAAAAATAAGCGTGATATTGATATGAATATGAAAACGGCTCAAGAAGCACGGCGAGCGTTGGACAGATTGTTTGGCTATGGTCTATCAGGTCTTTTATGAACAAAACTTTGATATGGGCTTTCGGCTGGGCGAGTTCAATCTCCAGCTTTACGAATTTTAGTTGAAAGGGAACGGGAAATTTTAGCTTTTAATCCAGTAAAATATTGAAAAATTTCAGCAGAAACAAAAGATAAAATTGGACACATAATAACTATTAAATATCCAGGAGATGTTTTTGATGAAAGCGAAATGTTGAAAGTTGAAAAAATTTGTAAAATTGAAAAAGAATTTATTGTAGGAGAGATTAAAGAATCAGAAGTTTTGAAAAAACCAAATGCCCCTTTTACCACTTCCACATTACAACAAACAGCAAATTCATATTTAGGATTTTCTCCATCTAGAGCCATGAGGGCGGCTCAAAAACTTTATGAAAAAGGTTATATAACTTATATGCGTACAGATTCCCCAATGCTTTCTAAAAAAGCTATGACAGAAATTTCTTTTTTTATAGATAATTCTTATGGCAAAAAATATTTAGAATCAAGAGTTTTTAAATCAAAATCAAAAAATGCTCAAGAAGCTCACGAGGCTGTGAGACCAACAGATATTTCAAAAACACTTTTGGGAAACACCGATGATGAAAAAAGACTTTATGCTTTAATTTGGAAAAGAACAATATCTTCTCAAATGTCTGTGGCAAAAATTTTAAGAACTAAAGTTCTTAGTTCAAATTCAGAAGAAATAAAAGATTTTTCACTTTCTGGTTCAAGATTAATTTTTGATGGGTGATTAAAAGCATTTCCAGAAGCTCGTGGAGAAGATCAAATTTTACCCGAAATTAAAAAAGGAGATTTATTGAGAATGTTAAAATTAAATATTGAAGAAAAATTTACTACTCCACCAAATAGATATTCTGAAGCAGGATTAGTTAAAGAAATGGAAAGCAGGGGAATTGGACGGCCATCTACTTATGCTGCTACCATAAAAACTTTAAAAGATAGAAATTATGTTCTTTCAGAAGGGCGAACATTATTCCCAACAGATATCGGAATGACAGTTTCTGGTTTTTTAGAAAATCATTTTGAACATTATATTTCAGATAAATTCACATCACAAATGGAAGATGATTTAGATTTAATTTCAGAAGGTAAGGCTGATTATGTAGAAACACTTTCAGAATTTTATAAAAAATTTACTGATTCTGTAAAATCAAAAAAAGATGTTCAAAAAATAACTAATATTGGAAAAGTGGAAGGAGATTTTTTGTGTCCAGACTGTGATAAAGAAATGGTTTGAAAACTTTCAAAAAATGGAAAATTTATGTCTTGTTCGGATTTTCCTAATTGTGTTGGAGCTAGAACTGAAGAGGGAAAAAAACTAGAAGGACCAAAAGAGATTGGAAAACCTTGTCCAAAATGTGGGAACACAACAGAGGAATATTTAGAAAAAACAGCAAAAGAAAAAGAAAGATTGGAAAAGTGAGAATTGAAAAAGAAGAAAGCAGACGAAAAAGATGAGGAAATAAAAGATTTTTTAGCTAAAGAAATAGTTTTTGGGAGTTTAGTTTTAAGAGAGGGTAAGTTTGGTAAATTTATTTCTTGTTCAGAATATCCAAGATGTAAATATATTGAAGAAGATGAGCAGACAAAAAAAGAAAATTCTACAGGAGTAAAATGTAATTTATGTGATAAGGGTGAAATGTCTAAAAGAATGGGAAGATTTGGAGAATTTTATTCTTGTTCAGAATATCCTGATTGTAAGAATATTATAAAAACTAAACCAACAGGAGAAAGGTGTCCGATGTGTAATTCTTTGATGATGGAAGGAACAAAAACAATTCCAGATAGATGTTCAGTTAAAACTTGTCCGATGCATAGACCTGACAGACTTTCAGAAAATCAGCAGAAAGAATACGGGGTGGTTTTGAAAGTTTTGGGTAAATAGCAATAGACAATAAATTTTATTTTTAACTGTATTTGTGTCTGTGTCATTCCAAAAGCTTGCTATTTGGAATCCAGGATTTATGTTGTCCAGAGAATAATTTTTAACAAAATTTTTCTTATAAAATACTTTTTTTAAATTTAATCTCCTTGTGTTTTAAAACCTGGATCCAGCACCACTTTTTTTAAT
>CAZDWR010000036.1:0-5365 GCA_964509275.1 uncultured Candidatus Saccharibacteria bacterium | reverse complement strand
AACCTGGATTCCAAATAGCAAGCTTTTGGAATGACACAGACACAGACACAGACACCAACCCCCAATACAGACACTAACACCAACAAATGACACTGTCGTTGTGTTTGTGTCATTCCAGAAGCGAAGCTATCTGGAATCCAGGTTTTTAAACACGAAATAAGTAAATTTAAAAAGAATATTTTGTAAGAAGAATTTTGTGAATATTCATATGGTTTGTAACTTCAATCCTGGATTCCAAATAGCAAGCTTTTGGAATGACACAGACGCAGACGCACGACACAAACATAAAAAAACAAGCCTATTCACAAAACTTGTTTTTCATCTCTAAAAATAAATTTAAGAAGCTTTTGCCCCAGCCTCAATATTATTTTTATCAGGACTTAATATTGAAAAATTATCTCCATCTGAAACACCTAAAATCATTCCTTCTGATTCTATACCCATTATTATTCTAGGTTCTAGATTGGTTACAAAGACTGCTTTTTTTCCCTTAATTTCTTCTGCGCTGTATGACTTCTTAATTCCTGAAATAATTTGCCTAGTTTCATTACCGAAGGAAACAGTAAGCTTTAAAAGTTTTTCAGATTTTTCTATATTTTCAGCCTCAAGTATTTCTCCGACTTTTATTTCAACTTTTGAAAATGTTTTAAAAGATATTTTATTGTCTAAAACAGACTCTAATTTATCTCCAACTTTTTCAGCTATATCTGAAACTTTCTCTTTTGCCCCTTTTACTTTTTCTGAAATTTCTAGATTATTATCTATTGTATTAATTTTTTCTTTCGCATCTTCTATTTTTTCTGAAATTTCCAGCTCCTTATCTGCTTTTTTTCCCAATGAAAATGCTTTTTTTTTTGCTTTCTTTAGGGTTATTTTTGCTAGTTCTCTTACTCTCTGTACTTTTTTTGTATTGTAAATTCTTTCTAAAAAATTCATTTTATTTATTTAATATTACTTAATAATAATAACAACATTATAGCATAAAATAAAAAATGAATATGATATAATTGAAAAATAATGAAAAGAAAATACAATAAAAAACAAAAAAAAGAAAATACAATAAAAGCTTTGAGAAACAAAAAAACATTAGCTCAAAAAATAAATGTAAGTGATGAAGTATTACATTTTTCTGCAGCCGCATTATTGTTTTTTTTATTTATTTTTATGATTGCGGCATCATTCGGTGCAGCAGGAAAAGTTGGAGATTTTTTGTATGAAAATTTAGAAAAAGTTTTTGGAGTAGGTTATTATTTAATTCCGATTTCTTTCTTCATGCTAGCAACTTCTTTTATAAAAGATATAAAAAAACAATTTACTAAAATAAAATTTTTTGGGATATTACTATTTGTCACTTCAGGGCTTGGTTTTATAGATATTGTTTTTGAAAAAGGTGGATATTTAGGGTCTATTATTTCCGAAACACAAAACTTTCTAGGAACAGGAATGTCTATAGTTTTGTCATTAGTTATGTTGATAATTTCACAAGTTATTATTTTTGATGGCATTCCTAAATTTAAGAAAAAAGAAGAAAAGGAAGAACACCTAGAAGAGGTTTTAGAACAAAAATCTCTGGGAACGCCGATAAAATCCAATGAAACAGGTTTTTTTGGAAACAAAAAAAATACCCCACCTGAAGACATGGAACAAAAAATAGAAGAAAAAAAGGTTTTTACAATCTCTGGCTTTGAAAAAAAAAGTTCTCTTAATGAAGGTGAAAAAATGTCTGAAAAAATTCAGGAAAAGAATGATTACGGAGATAAAATTATTTTGCCACCTATAAATTTATTATCAAAAGATAAAGGTAAATCTGATGCTGGTAATGTTGAAGAAAATGCACATATTATAAAATCAACCTTAGCTTCTTTTGGTATTGAGGTAGAAATAGAATCTGTTGCAGTAGGTCCTACAGTTACAAGGTATTCACTAAGGCCCAAGGTTGGAGTAAGAGTTTCAAAAATATCGGCTTTGGCCGACGATCTCGCTCTTGCTTTAGCTGCAAAATCAATTTTGATTCAAACACCAATTCCAGGAGAGTCTTTGGTAGGAATTGAAATACCTAATAGAAATAAAACTATGGTTGGGGCTGGGGGAATGTTTTCATCACCAGATTTTATTAATTCACAATTTTCTTTACCAATAGCAATTGGAAAAGACATATCTGGCAAAACAGTTGTTGTAGGCATGGAAACTACACCTCATATGTTGATAGCTGGAGCGACAGGATCAGGAAAATCCGTAACCGTACATACAATCATTAATTCACTGCTTTATAAACATGGACCAGATACTTTAAAACTTATTCTTATTGATCCTAAAAGGGTAGAGATGACTTTGTATAATGGTATACCGCACTTACTAACTCCCGTAATTACAGATCCTAAAAAGGCTATTTTGTCTTTAAGATGAACAGTTAATGAAATGGAAAGAAGATATGAAGTTCTTGAGGGTCATGAATTACGAGATATAACTTCATACCATAAGAATATTTTAAATAAAGCGAAAGAAAATAAACAAGCTGGAAAAATAGAGGCGGAAGATATGCCAGAAGGCATGCCATACATTGTGGTAATTATAGATGAGCTTGCTGATATTATGCAACAGTATCCAAAAGAGCTTGAAAGTGGAATTGTTTCAATTGCTCAAAAAGCTAGAGCGGTTGGAATACATTTAGTACTTTCAACTCAAAGGCCGTCAGTTAATGTTGTTACAGGGTTAATTAAAGCAAATGTTCCAACTAGGTTAGCTTTACAGGTGTCATCTGCTATTGATTCAAAGACTATTTTAGATCAAGGTGGGGCTGAAAAACTTCTTGGACAAGGAGATATGTTATATATGTTGGGGAATATGGCAAAGCCTGTTAGAGTTCAATCAGCCTTTATTTCAGAGAATGAAGTTAAATCTGTAGTAAAATTTATTAAAAATATATATAAAAGTTTATTGCCAGAAGAAATACTTATGGAAAGCAATGAGGCACAATCAGCTCAAGAAGTTTCAACTTTTACAGATGGTATTTCTTTTGATGATGATGAAGATTTTGATTTAGACCCCCTACTTAAAGATGCAAGAGAAGAAGTTATAACATCAGGAAAAGCATCTATTTCTTACTTGCAAAGAAAATTGGGAATTGGTTATGCAAGAGCTGCTAAATTAATTGATATTCTTGAAGAAAGGGGAATTGTTGGACCCGCAAATGGCTCAAAGCCAAGGGAAGTTTTGGTAGGGAATCGTAATAATAATTAGGTGCCAGGCTTCTTTAGTGTCTGTGTCATCGTCGTTTCGTCTGTGTCATTCCAGAAGCGAAGCTATCTGGAATCCAGGATTGAAGTTACAAAATGATATAATTTATTTATGACTAAAAATTATTATATATACATATTGGCAAATAAAAAAAATGGAACTATCTACACAGGAGTAACAAATAATTTAGAACAAAGAACACACCAGCATAAAAACAATTTAAACAAAGGTTTTACTAATAAATACAAAGTTAAAAAATCAGTTTATTATGAAATTTGTGAGGATATAGTTAGGGCTATTGATAGAGAAAAACAAATAAAAAGCTGAAAAAGAAAATGAAAGTTAGATTTAATTGAAAAAGATAATCCTCATTGAAATGATTTACACGAAGATTTTTTCGATTAATTTAAATTTTTTGTAACAAAAAACCTGGATTCCAGATAGCTTCGCTTCTGGAATGACACAGACACATAACCCAGACGCACGACATAAACACAAAAAACAAAAAACAACAAACATTATATTAAAACAACCCATGGTATTAAACGAAAAAATAAAAAAAAATTTCTTTATCGCAATAATAATATTTATTACTATTTTTATACTATTTAATTTCAGAGTATTTGTAACCTCTCCGGTATTGTTAATACACAATTTTGAAAATACAGATGCAATAGTTGTAAATCAAGATAAATATATTTTGACTGGAATAGCGTACAGAAGTAGAAATTTATTTATAAATAACAAGGAAATTTTGTTAAATAAAGATTCTGAGTTTTCAAAAGCTATTTATCTTTGAGATAATCAGAATAATTTTCATATTAAATTAATTTCAAGGACAGGAACTGTTTTTGAAAGAAATATTGAAATACATAAACAATAATTGTAGTTTTTTCCCTATATTATTCTTTTGTCTCTGTATCATTCCTTTTACCTCTGTGTCATTGCGTCGTTTCGTCTGTGTCATTCCAGAAGCGAAGCTATCTGGAATCCAGGATTTATGTTGTTCAGAGAATAATTTTTCACAAAATTCTTAGTACAAAATATTTTATTAAATTTACACGTTCTCTGCATCAAAACCTGGATTCCAAATAGCAAGCTTTTGGAATGACACAGACACATAACACAAACCAACAAACACCTGTGGAAAACTATTGTAAAAGATGTTCATTAAAACAATACGAATATTCTCTTCTTTTTCTTAAAAAAGTACTTTGATAGAAAAATATCGCCGATGACAGATATTTTGACAAAAAAAAACTCTCTTAAATATTTTAAAAATAATAATTTAAAAACAAAACATTATTTTCACATATCTTGCAATCATTTTTATACATTATATAATATATAATGAGCTTATTATTTTACAAAATAATATTCTCACAGAGGACTGTTACATATACTTTTTTGAAAGAAAATAAGAAAAAAAATGTAATATAAGTAGAGAGCCAAAAGCCTCTCGTTTGTTACATATGTTTTTTCAGAAAAATATATGTAGCAGTTCTCAGAAACTGAACATTGACAATTAAATACAGAATTTTATTTTCTTAGGAAAATAAAAAACTTATTGATTGTCAAAACTAAAGTTTTGATATCAAAGTTTTTACACGTTTATTGTAACTGTAAAGAGAACTTATAATCCTCTAAAAAAACATTACAAACAAATAGGGTTTTTACCCTAATAATTAAATTAATTTTTTAACAATTATTAATACATTATTAACCAAAAATTACAAATAGTTTTTGTACGATAAAGGTACAAAAACAAAAACGAACATAAATTAATTTATGAATAAAATTACTAAAAATAAAGTCTCAGTTGTTGCTCTTGGAATGGTATTTGCAGTTTCTGCAATTGCTGCACCAGTTGCTTCAGCTTCGACAATGACTATCGCCGAACTACAAGCTATGATTGCTAATTTGTCAGCAAAAATTGCACAGCTTACAGGTGGCGACAGTACAACAGGTATTACAACAGGTAGTACAGTAACTACAAGTGAATACGTTCACCCAGGAGTTACACAAAACTTTACAGCCTTTATGAGAGTTGGATCTCGAGGTGAAGAAGTTAGAAGATTACAAATCGCTCTAAATGCAATGGGATACAATACTGGATCAGCAGATGGAG
>CAZDWR010000035.1:0-5528 GCA_964509275.1 uncultured Candidatus Saccharibacteria bacterium | reverse complement strand
TAGATAAAAAAAGGTACATAAAAAACTTTAATATAAGCTTTTTGTGTTTTTGTTTGTGTTTGTGTTTATATCATTCCTTTGTGTCTGTGTCATCCAGCACCACTTTTTTTAATGTTTTATATTAAAAAATATCCTCGAGTAAGGATATTTTTATTGTTTTAATTAAATAAATAATTTATTTATTCTGTTACTACTTCTTCATTGTTAACAGCATTTTCTTCTACAACCTTCCCCTCTTCTTGATTTTGATTTAAGTAATCTCTAGCTTCCAAGGTTATACAATTCAAAAATATAGTTTCTAAAAAGTTTCTTTTTTCATCTTCTGTAACCGTTTGGTTATTTTCTTGAGCTGATTCTACTGCTACTGTAAGTTGTTGCTGTGCATTTGCCTCACACATTCTTACTGCTCTAGTTTCTGCTATTTGAGCAACCTGAAATTGAAGAAGTAAAGATTCTTCTGAAATTTTCAACTGTTTCGTGGGTGCATATACTAATCCGTAAATCATCATTGCTAATACCAAAATTATGGCTAAAAATCTAATTATTACTACTGTATTTTTCATTTTATTCTTCATGTTATTTATTATTTATCATATTTCTATGTGAAAAAATTATAACAAATCAAAAAACAAAAATCAAAAATTTTATTAAACTTTTTCACTATTTTACATTTATTAATTAATTTCTGTTGGTGTTGGTGTCATTCCAGAAACGAAGTTATCTGGAATCCAGGTTTTAAAACACTGGGCGAGTAAATTTAATAAAATATTTTTTAAAAATAATTTTCTAAAAATTTAAACGGTTTACAACTTAAATCCTGGATTCCAAATAGCAAGCTTTTGGAATGACACAGACGTAAAGGAATAACACAGAGAGACAAAGCAACAAAATAGTTATATTATCAATCCAAATAAACCACTTCTTCATCACCATCCTCTCCATTATTATTTAAACTAAATGTTGAATCTTTTTCTATAAATTTATCTGGAATATCTAAAACAAATTGACACAGCAAATTTGTTTCTGTTTTACCATAAACAGTTCTTATATTTGCCCAAGTCAAAAATAATTTTTTCTTAGCCCTTGTCATTGCAACATAGAATAACCTTCTTTCTTCTTCCAATTTTTCAATTGATTTTTCTTTATCTAAGTCAGCAGGTGGAGAGAAAAAATGATCTTCGGATCCAGTTACAAAAACTGTATTAAATTCCAAGCCTTTCGAGGAATGTATTGTCATTAATTTTACTGCCGGCTTTTTATTGTTTTCACTTTTTGAATTAGAATCTGCATCGGACATTAAAGCCACTTCTTCCAAAAATATTTCTATAGCCTCGCTGGTATCAAAAAAATCATACTTTTTTGCAAAGTTTAATAATTCATAAATATTTGAAAGTCTTTCCATATCATCTTCTGTTTTTTTTTCCATTAAAAATTTTTCATATCCTGATTTTTCAATGGTGAATTTTATAATTTCTGACATAGTTACAGCCTCTGATTTTTCTGAAAAACTTTTAATTTCTTCTAAAATATTTTTAAACTCTAAATAAGATTTTTCCGTTTTTGGAGGTAAATTAAGATATTCTCCGTCTGTTGAAGCAAAAATTTTTACTACCGAAGTTTTTCCAATGCCTCTTTTAGGAGAATTAATAATTCTTTTAATATCCACTAAAGATTCTGGATTTTTAGCTGCACGAATATATGAAATTATATCTTTAACTTCCGCTCTATCAAAAAATTTTGTTCCTAAAACTTGATAAGAAATATTTTCTCTCAACATTGCTTCTTCTAAAACTCGTGATTGAAAATTTGCTCTGTATAAAATGGCAATTCCATTTTCATCTGTTTCTTTATTTTTTAATATTTCCTTAATTTTTCCAGCAATAAATCTAGCCTCCTCTTTTTCAGAAAATCCAGAGAATAATAGAATTTTTTCTCCATTTTCAGCATCTGTAAAAAGTTTTTTAGGATATCTTTTTTCATTTTTCTCAATAACACAATTTGAAGCTTCTATAATATTTTTTGTAGACCTATAATTTTGTTCCATAAAAATTCTTTCAGTGCCCTCAAAAGATTTTTCAAATTTCAAAATATTTTCAATATCTGAGCCACGTCAGCCGTAAATTGACTGATCATCATCACCTACAGCAAAAATATTTTTTGTTTTTGGATTTGTTAGAAGTTTTGCTATTTTATATTGAACCTTGTTTGTATCCTGATATTCATCAATGTGAATATGTGTTCATTTTTTTAAATAATGCTCTCTAATTTCTTTATAATTATTTAATAACTTGGCTGATTCTAAAAGTAAATCATCAAAATCCAGAGCCTTGTCTTTTTTTTTTATTTTTTCATATTCACTTCAAATTTTTCCCATCGTGTCAGTATAAAAATTTCCACCTGAATTTGTTTTTTTAAATTTTTCTAAATCTACAAAATTTCCTTTATTTTTAGAAATAAAGGAAATAATTTTTTTTAATTCCCATTCTTTTTGATCAAGTCCTAAATTATCCAAAGATTCTTTTAAAGCTTTCTTCATATCTGAACGGTCATAAATAGAAAAATATCTGGAAATATCTAAAATATTGTGATTTTCACGAATAATGTAAACACCTAAAGAATGAAAAGTTGAAACAAAAGGAATAAAATTATAATTTAATTTTGAAAAATTTGTCTTAGAAATTTCATTTTCTTTTCTTTCATCTTCAGTGTTTTCGTAAATTTTTTTAGAAGCATCTGCTCTAATTTTAGTATTCTGATTAACTAGATTAATTTTTGGATTTTTTTCAATAGATTTTAAAACTCTTTCTTTCATTTCTGCAGCGGCTTTATTTGTAAAAGTAATTGCCAGAATATTTTGAGGCAAGACTCCAGATAAAATTAATTTAATAATTCTAACAGTTAATGTCATTGTTTTACCCGCTCCAGCTCCAGCCAATATCAATACAGGGCCTTTTAAAGTTTCTGAAGCTTGTTTTTGTTGTTTATTTAAAGAAATTTTAGTCATTTAAAATTTAGTAATTATTTTGAAATTTGTAATTTTTCGAGCGCGAACTTCGTTCGCGCTCTTTTACCTCATTATAACACTTTCACTCTCCAAACAAAAAACCCCTAAAAATTTGGGGTTTATGAGCTTGCTCCTAGAATTTTTATTTAGTTTTTTGAACTTCTTTGAAAATCCCTCTAGATACTTCCTCCTTGGATTTAAATTTAATTCCCGACTTTTTTCGGTAGTACCAAGAATTAATGTTTTTTTCCTTTTTAATACTACGAGCTCTCTCTATAATATTTTCTACGACCATTATTGTCAGATAGGTTGAAACGTCCATCTTCAAGCTTTTCTGACCTCTGTCTTTATAACAATCTGGGTATATTTTTTTTAATTTGATTATTATAGTCTGTGTAGAAAAATACTTTTCTACACCATGCTCTCTTGCCAAAACCCCAAGAATTTTATACAAACGATGTTTATATACTTTTATATATAAATAAATCTTTAATGGTAACACTAAAAATACTGCTATTAAAATCCAAAGAGGTGTCAGCAACACCACAGCTATCCCAAATATAAAAAATAATATTATGGATATCCCTGCAAAAAATTTGTTGACAAAAAAATCAAATTTTTCCATAAGTTTTTCTACCCACATCAACCCTATTAACGAACCTGCAAGTAATGATAATGAAATTACCATATACCATTCGAACAACGACATGTTGTCTAACATCTTATTTACTCCTGGCAATATTGAACGTAAGTTCAATATATATTTTTTTACAAAGAAAAAGCATTTTTTACTTTTTCCACCTACCTAAAGTATAGCACGGAAATATTCTTTTGTCTATAAAAATTACTTTTATAGACAAATTTTCAATAATTTTTATTCTTTTCTTTCTTTAATCTCAAATTCTTTAGCTTCTTTTTTAACTTCTTTGCTAAATAAATCATCTTCATTTTCTTCAATTTTTTCTTCATTCTCAATACCTTCCAGCAATTCTTCTTTTCTAAGATACAAAACAATAAAAATTAAAATTCCTAAAATAGATAAAAATGCCAAAAAAGGTCAATTGCTTTTCAAAAAACCTTCTCTATTTTCATTAGAAAATGCAGTTAAAATATTTGCTTCTTGTTTATTTTGTTTTTTCAAATTTTCCGCCCCTTGTTTCAAAACTTTTTCCCTAAGAACTAAATCAAATTTTATTTCTTCTTTTGTCTTTATTTTTTTAGACAAATTTACTTTTCTACCAACATCTTTTAATACTTTTCTTATTACAATTTCTTTTTCTTTTTCTTCTTCCCTGGTATTTTCTAAAACTAAAATATTCTCTTCATTGTCATCAATAAATTTTTCAAAATCATAAGAAAAAAAGATTTCTCCGTTGGGAAACAATATTGAAACTTTAGAATTTTTATTTTGACCAACTATTGGATATAAATTTGTAATACTTGCTGAAAAAATAATTTCAGAATTTTTATCAATATAAGTATTATCAGGAATTAAAAACCTTTTACCATCCACAGAAATCATTCAATCTTCAATATTTAAAACTTCCTCAAAATTATTTTTTAACTTAATAAACCCTTTTTTTTCTGGACCATCTTCTTGCACATAAGAAATTTCTAAAGACGGGTCAATAACTTTTACTCTAACTCTAGTATCTCCAGTAAAATTTCCTGATTTTACTGTAAGATTTACAATATAATTACCAGGGAAGCTATATTGATGAAAAGCAAATTGCCCTTGGTCTTTTGCTCCATCTCCAAAATTTCACAAAAATTCTACTCCACTAATTTCTACCCCTGTAATTCCGTAAGCTTTTCCTGTAAACTTAACTCGTGATCCTGCCATAATTACTCCCTGCCCATCAATCTCTGCTCGTAATTTTTTTTTACCTAAATGCATATCAGAGATTTCTATGTAAGAAGTATTGATATTTTTTCCATCATCACTCTTTTTAGCACTTTTAGCTTTCTTTTTTTCAATCTTCTTCTGAATATTTTTTTTCCCAGGAGTGCTTTGTGAGTTTTTTCATAATTCATCGAAAACAGACAAGGTGTTTCCATCGCTCCCACCAGAAACTGGATTAAAAGTAAGTGAATCATCTAAAATACCATCTTCATTTTTTATTTGCAATAATTCTCCTGTATTAGTTAACACGAAAGGGCTTGAAACTAATATTAATCCATCAAAATTATTCTTTTCTAAAAATTTATCTAAATCATCTGTAATAATGGCATAAGAATTTCCCTGAATAATAAAATTATTATTCAATTCTTTAACTCAAGAGCGACAAATTGGCTTGCCCTCGCAAAATAAATATTTTTCTAAATTTTTTTGATGTGGAGAATTATTATAAATTTCTATTCATTCGTAACCGCTGTCTGTTCCCTCGGGGTCGTACATAATTTCTGAAAAAATAATTTGCCCAAAGGAAACTGCGGGTGAAAATATAAAAAAAACAAAAAAGGTACTGGAAATTATTTTTTTTAACATAAAAATAATATAACTTAAATTAGGTAAAATGACAAG
>CAZDWR010000034.1:0-5641 GCA_964509275.1 uncultured Candidatus Saccharibacteria bacterium | reverse complement strand
TAAAAATATTGATATCACTACTGTCAAAAAAATTCCCACATATGTTGGCCAATAATCCAAAAAAATTGAAGCAAGTCTCCTTCAAAATCCTCCGTAAGAAGCAAAAGTTACAACTTTTTGTTCTGTTTGTTGCTTTTCTTGTTTATTAATTTCATAATTTTCTTTAATTGGCGCTTGCCGTGTTGGAGCAGGATTTTTCTGCGTGTTTGTGTTTGAAAAATCCTGCGGAATTTTAGAATTTTATTCTCTTTGTTGAGCTTCTTTAAAATCAGCATAACTTTTTCCACTTTCTCTAGACTGCTCTTGATTTCCCTCTCTGTTTAATGTTTTCTGTGCTCGATTATTTATTGCCCGAGTCATTTCATCTTCTCTTTCTGTCATATTTTTTTTATTATTGAATTACTATTTTGATATTGTTAAAAATAAAAGTATCTTAATAAATAGTAAAAATTAAGTCATGATTAATGACAACATATAATCTTATTTTTTATCTTAAAAAAATTGATTGTAAAAAAGAGCCAACTTGTTGGCCTTTTTTTCTCAATTTTTTGTTATTAGATTTATTATCTAATTTCGAAGTTTTTTGATTTTAAAACTTTATAAACCTTTTCCATAATTTCATTTGCAAACTGATCCGATAAGGTTTTCTCATCTGATTGGAATGAAATTCTAAAAGCAAACGACTTTCTTTCTCTTTCAATATCTTTATAAATATCAAAAAGTTTTAGGTCAAAAGCTTCTCTTGGCAAAACATTTTTTATAATATTTTCTGCCTCAAAAACTGTAAATTCAGTGTGAACAAAAAAAGCTACATCTCTTTCTATTTTTGGATACTTTGAAATCCTTTTGTAATTAATTAATATATCTCTATTTTCCGCCAAAATTTCTATATTTATTTCTCAAAAATTTATTCCCACTTGCCCTATTTTTTCCTCTCCCCCCGACTTAGAAGCAAGGCTTCTAAGTCATATTTCTGCTATAAAATTTTTATCTTCTGAATTTTTTCAAGAAATATTTTTTACCGCCAAAGCTTCAAAAACTTTTTCCAAATATCCTTTTGTTCGAAAAAATAAATCTTCTTTTTGTTTTTCTTTAATTTTTCTTTTGCCAATAATTCCCGCAAAAGAATAATATTCGTTTACCACTCTATCTTTCTTTTCATTCTCTAATCCAGAAAAGACCTTCCCTATTTCGAAAAGTTTTGGCTCATCTATATGTTCTAAATTTTTTATAGCTCTATCTTGAAGTTTTTCTAACAAATTAGTTCTAAGTGCTGTAGCATTAGCATTTAAAGAATTTTCCAATTTAATAACTCCATCTTTTACAATACTTCGATTATAAACTTCGTAAAATCCGTATTCAACTAGCACATCAGAAACTGTATCAATAGCTTTTTTAACTTTATTTATTTCAGGAATTTTAAAACCTTCTGTTGGAAATATTTCTTCTATATTTTCATATCCGTAAATTCTTCCTATTTCCTCAGCAATATCTTGTCAAATATTTATATCCAACCTATCCTCCGTTGGTTCCACTTCAAAGACCCCGCTGTCTACTGTAAATTTAAAATCTAGTCTTTCTAAGATCTGCCCAATTTTGTCTTCAGATAAATTAATCCCCAAAAGAGAATTTATTTTATCTGCTTTAACGATAATTTTTCGATTATCTGTGTAATCTGGATTAGTATCAATAATCTCATCAGAAATTTTTGCCTGAGCAAATTCTTTTAAAAGATATGACATTTGCTCCATAGCAATAATTGTTTTCCTTAAAGGAACTTCATTTTCAAATCTTTTTGAAGCATCAGTTTGGAGTTTTAATTTTTTTGAAGTATTTCTAATATTTTCAAATTCAAAATTTACTGCAGATAACATCAAGCGCGTTGTATTTTCATCTACCCCAGAATTGTTTCCTCCTTTAATTCCCGCAATATCTAAAGATTTTTCCCCATCGGAAATAACCAAAATTGAAGAATCTAAAATATGTTCTGTTTCTGATAAATCTGTAATTTTTTCTCCATCTTCTGCAAATTTTATTTCAATATTTTTATGGTTTTTATCTCCAGCAAGCTTGTCATAATCAAAAGAATGTACTGGTTGCCCCGTAACTCACATAACATAGTTAGTAATATCCACCACATTATTAATTGATTTTTGCCCCATTGATTCCAAGGAATCTTTTAATCACTGCGGTGATTCTCCAACTTTTACATCAATAGCAATTCTTTTTGTAGCTCGCTTTATCAAGCTTTCATCTTCAATTTTTAAAGAAATAAAATCAGAGCTTTTTAAATCTTTATCAAAATTTGATGTCATTACTCCCTCCACTGCAAACATTTTTGCTTTCATATCAAGAACAGTTCCAATCTCTTTTGCCATTCCCATATAACACAGACAGTCTGATGAACGGTTAGGTAAAATATCTCAGTCGATAAGTCAATCTTTTTTTCCACCAATTTCTATTTCCTCAACTTCCTCCAACTCAAAAGAATGTAGACCAATTTTCACAGCCAAATTTCCTGCCTCAGGCAGTTTATCTTCAAAATGATTTTGTAGTCAGTTGTAGCTAAATTTCATATATTTTTGGTTTACTTTTTGCTTTTATTTGAATAATTTATTCAAACTTCTTTTTTAATTCCAGATTGTCTTACAATAGAATTCATCGTCCCAACAGGTATTGACACGCTCCCATGACTTTGAACCACAACTAAGAAAGTTTTATTTTTTTCAATTTTTTTGTATTGAAAATGGCTTCCTCTAGTTTTAAAATAGCAAAATTTGTTTAATCTCAAAAATTTAACTACTTGAGAAAAATTTCAATTCTTTAAATTATTTGACATTTTTTATATTCTTACCGTCAGTGCAGAAACTGGAGTATATGGAGATTTTATTTTATTAGATACTGTTGCTAATATCATATTTCTTCAAATACTATCCAGTTCATCATCTACTTTTTGATTTAACAAATCTACAGCCTTTAATTCATTTGCAGATTCTATGTAGTCTTTTGCTGCCTGTTGAATTTCCAATAATAAAACCTCTTTATTATCAGAACTTAATGTCAAATTAAATTCTAAAATTGTAGCTAAAAAAATATTTTCTTTTTTGTCTTTATAAACTAAAATCCTAAATTTTCCTTTTTTTAATGTATTTTTCATAAAAAAATTATATCATACTTTTTAAAATTGTTTTAAAAATGGAATTTCTCCATCATAAAAATTACGAATATTATCTACCCCATATTTTAACATTATCATTCTTTCAATACCAAAACCAAAAGCAAAACCTTGATATTTTTTCGCATCAACATTTACCATTTTTAAAACATTTGGATGAACCATTCCAGCCCCTCCTATTTCTATCCAGCCTGAACCTTTACAAACATTACAAGTTTTTTCTGATTTAATACCGCATTTATGACAAGTCATATCTACTTCAATCCCAGGTTCAACAAAAGGAAAATATCCTGGTCTAATTCTGATTTTTAAAGTAGAATTTTGAAAAAATTCTCTAAAAAATTGACCTAAAATTGACTTTAAATTTGCTAAAGAAATATTTTCACCCACCATCAATCCTTCCACCTGATGGAATTGTGCCTCGTGAGTAGCATCTACAGCCTCATTTCTAAAAACTCTTCCTGGGACTATAATCCTAATGGGAGGTTTTTTTTCTTTCATATATCTTGCTTGAACTCCCGAAGTGTGAGTTCTTAAAACAGATTTTTCTTTTGCTTCTTTAACAAAAAAAGTATCCTGCATATCTCTTGCGGGGTGATTTTTAGGAACATTCATAGCATCAAAATTAAAAAATTCTGATTCTACTTCTGGACCCTGAACTATTTCAAAACCAATTCTGCTAAAAGTATTTTCAATTTCTTTTATAGATTTAGAAATAATATGTAAATTTCCTTTCTCTGTTTTTTTTCCCGGTGCAGTTACATCTATATTATTCATTCTAATATTTTACCACCTTCTAAACTTCTTTCAAAATTACTTTTTTTATGTAAAAATATATTTATGGATTATAAAAAAAAATATTCAGAAGAATACTGATTAGAATCTATTTATGATGAAAATAAAAGTCTTAACAAAAAAGATAGAGCTCTAATAAAAAAAGCTTATTTGTTTGCTGAAATTGCTCACAAAGACCAATTGAGAAAATCTGGTAAACCTTATTTTATTCATCTGGTTGCTACTGCAAAAACTTTAGCTAAATTAGGAATGGACGGAACAGTAATTGCAGCTGGTATCTTACATGATTCCATAGAAGACGGCGTAGCGACTCAAAAAAGATTAAACGAAGATTTTGGTGCTGAAGTTTTATTTTTAGTAAATGGCGTAACCAAACTTGGTCACGTAAAATATCATGGAATGCAACGACACAACGAATCGTTACGAAAATTATTTGTAGCAACATCAAAAGATGTTAGAGTTTTAATTATTAAATTTGCTGACAGAATTCACAATTTACAAACTTTAAAATATATCAGGCCCGATAAACAAGTAAGAATTGCAACTGAATCTCTTGAAATTTATACTCCTTTAGCTTACCGCTTAGGTATTAGTACTCTTTCAAAAGAATTAGGTGATTTAGCATTTCCTTATGTTTACCCAGAAGAGTATTCTAAAATAAAAAAAATCCTCAAGGAAAGATCTAAAGAAAATATGAAGAATTTAGAACAAGTTAGCAGGTCTTTAACTAAAAAACTATTATCCGGTGGAATAAAAGATTTTAAAATAACCCACAGAATGAAAGCTATTTTATCTCTACACAAAAAATTAAAAAAAAAAAAAGATCCTGAAAAAATTTTTGATATTATTGCTATGAGAGTTATTGTTTCTACCATTGGGGACTGTTATCAAGCCTTGGGGATTATTCATCAAAATTTACGACCAATGCCCGGCAGGATTAAAGATTATATCGCTTTCCCTAAACCTAATGGGTATCAATCCATACACACCACTATTTTTACTGGACAAGGAGGAATTTTAGAAATTCAAATAAGAACTACGTGAATGGATATTGAAGCTGAATATGGAGCTGCATCTCATTTAGGATACAAGGCAGAGAAAAAAGGTGTTGAAAATTTTTCTGGTAATGGTAATGGTGATTGAGTAAAAAAAATGTTTAATTTCTTCAAAAAAGAAGAAAATGAAGGCAAGAAAAAGATTAATTGAGTTAGAGATTTAGCTACCCATAGCAAACAAGAAAAAACTGATTCTGAAAGTTTTAAAAAGAAATTAACAGAAGATTTTTTCTCTGACAGAATATTTGTTTTTACTCCCGATGGTGATGTTATTGATTTACCTATTGATTCTACTTCTGTAGATTTTGCTTATCAAGTTCACACTACTTTAGGAAATACGATTACTGGAACAAAAATAAATGGTCATTTTAGATCTCTAGATACTAAATTGAATAATGGAGATTATGTTGAGGTTATTGTAAAAAAAAATGCAAAGCCTAATAAAAAATGACTTTCGTTTGTAAAAACAAATACTGCTAGGAAAAAAATTAAGAGCATGAATGAGGTAAAAAATTAAAAAAATTGTATTTGTGTTAGAGGTCGGACTTTTTAAGTGGCTGTGTGGGATAATTTTCGAGCAGTGCGGAGAAAATTTTTCGCTTTGTGATTGGTCGAT
>CAZDWR010000033.1:2787-5733 GCA_964509275.1 uncultured Candidatus Saccharibacteria bacterium | reverse complement strand
AAGTTTAAAAGAAGTATTTTTCAAGAATAATTTTCTAAAATTTAAACGGGTTGCAGCCTTAATCCTGGATTCCGGGTAACTGCGTTCCCGGAATGACACAGGCACAATGACACAGAGGCATAGTTCCTGAAATGATATTAAATAATATTCCTATACGGATCAACTATTTTTTGATCAACTTCTATGGTTTTACTTTTATCTAGCATATCAGCAAAAGTTTCGTTATTATTCATTTTTTTATTACCTTTTTTATTTCCAGAAAATTCATTGGCATGATTTTCTATATCTTTTAATAAAGATTTTTTCAAATATTCTTCATCAACTGTTTCATTTTTCAAATCTTTATCAATAGATTCTTCGGGTTTTTTATATTCCCTTACTTTCTGTCTTATTTTAGTAAAAATAATTTTATCAACTTTTTTAGCTATTTCCTCTGACTTTTCATTGCCTAAATTAGTTTCTTTATCAATAGCTGATATTAAGCGTGAAAGTGGAATTAAATTTAACATTACATAACCAATAATACGAATAACACCATTAACTTTATCAATCCTTAATTCTAAATTTTTACCTATCAAGGTCATATCTTCAGTAATTCATGTATCCAATAAAATATCTTTTATTGCTGGACTAGCGCCATCAAATTGTTTTTTTATTTTTTCTTCTGTAAAATCTATTTCCATAATATTTATTATATTAATTTACACGTTTTAAGCTTCTTTAAGCTTTTCCTTAACTTTATCCTGAGCTTCTTTCAATTCAATATTTGCCATCTCTATCTCACTTTCTTTTTTAAGAATCTTAGACCTTAGTTCGTTTATTTTTGTTACTAACTGAACATATCCATCTTTATGTCAAATGTCTATTCTATCTCTTTCTTCTTTTTTTTCCTGTTCTGCTGCAAAATCTTTTTCAAAAATTATAAGATCAGCACTTTCTTTTCTTTGTCTCTTTCTGTAATCTGCTTTGCTTGCATTTAACACACTTAATTTATCTTCTATATTCCTGACCTCACTTTCTAATTTAGAAAATTCTAAACCAATCATACACCCTGCATTATCTGAAAAAATATTTCCCCTATCCATATCACCTGCTGTAATGTGCTTGTCTGCATCAGTATTATAACTTCACCAAACATTTTTTGCCTCTACTTTTTCATAAGTATCTAAAGTAAATCATTGATTATCCATGCAAATAAGAACCTCTCTTTGACAGATTAATTCAGATTGATTATTTTTTGTTATATGTGTAGCGAATCTTTGTTTTTCATTTCCCAATAAATTACCTGAAGCAGTGGGGCAAAAAGACTGATTGAAATCAAACACTATGTTCATAGTATCATCATTTAAATCTAAGCCTCAATCACTTCACTTCATATCTTTATTATTTCTAACATGATTTTCTGTAATTTTTACTAGATACTGCTTGGTTATGGTATTTCCTTCTTCATCAATAATTACTTCAGTAGAATCGGGGACATTCAAATTATAACTTTCACAATATTTCTTGTCTAAAACTAAACCTCCTTTTCTTATTTCATTGCCTTCACGATTAAAACTTAGATTTCCATTAATAACCCTATCTCAAAAGGCATCAGTTTCATCCTTGTCACTAATCATTCTTTCTGTATTCAGCTCTGACAATCCATGCTCGCTAACTATCCTCATTATCTCTACAGTACTTTTTGCCAATCTTATTTTATTTTGTATTTCAGCCACTTTAATTTTTTCTTCTTTTAGTTTGCTTAATTCTTTTAAAAGTGGTCCCTTCACACTGATTTCTTCTGTATAAGGACTCACATACTCACCAATTTGAGTACCAATTCTAATGGTCATTCGGTTTATATCCATCAACTCATTGGAAATATCATTCGTTGTTGCCACACGATATCACCTTTCTGTTTCCGTGCTTTTTATTCTTTCATATACACCTCCACCATCTCCAGATTTTGCAAAATCTTTTTTTCCTATCCAACAAGCTTTAACCTCGTCTATAAATTTTTTAGCATTTTTTATTGTTTTTATCTGACTTTCTAAAATTTTTATAGCAAATGTGTATTCTGCTGTTGAATATGCATCTATATTCATTTGTTTAATTATGGCTGTTTGTGGGTCTACATAACCATCTTTATAATAAGCTTTACCTATCTCACTTGCTCCCTTGCCATCTTTAAATAAATTGATTAACATTTGATTTATAGCTAATCCAAGAATTTCATCAAATTCATCAGCTCCTATTAAAGCCTCACCTTCCATTCCCAGTGCATCATTGAGCCTGCTCGACACAACAGTTCCTGGAGTAGTGATTGTGCAGTGTTTGGTAGCTAATTTAGAATAATCATATGTTGAAAAATCTTTATCTGTGTCAAAATTTTCTTCATTGCCCATAGTTAAAAACCATTCACTTCTCCAAGCTTCCTCATCACATTTTCAGGTAGATAAAAAACCTTTATTTCTTTTTAAATCATCATCTTTTTTCTCTCTTGCCCATCTTCCCTGTCTTTCAATTGAGTTAACGGTGCTAAAATACACTCCAAATGGTGTGTTGTTTCGATTAGTGGTAATATTTAAAAATCTACCGAAAGAATAGTACTCTTTTAAGCTTTTTCCCTCCGCCTCTCAATCCTCTCTAGTTTTTAAAGTACACTTCGGACTAAATGCTTTGGCATCTTTAACTGTAGAAAAATTAAAATTAAGAGCAAATTTAAGAGGTAATTCAAAACCCTTACAAAGAACATGAGTAAACTTATGACTTGTTATAAATTCATCGACAATTCTATCTCTTTTTTCTATTTCTGATAATAGCAAATTTGTTCCGTAGGCTGGTTTTCCTTCAAATCCTCCCCTGGCTCAATCCAGCGTATCCTTTATTAAACTTTGCAAGATAGTTCTCTTGATCTCGTTAGCGCCCATATCCAAAAGACATTCTTTGTTAATTTTTGCTCTA
>CAZDWR010000033.1:0-2687 GCA_964509275.1 uncultured Candidatus Saccharibacteria bacterium | reverse complement strand
AACCTTACCTCCCAACAGTCCTGAAAACTGATCTTCAATAAATCCTAGTACCATTCCAGCACCATAACAAGCAGCAGCACCCACAGCAATACCTTTTAAATCTACAGCAACTGCTTTTTGCGTATTAAAAGTTAAGGTCTGAAACGAAAGCAGAATAATAAAAAACAAGGCTATTGTTTTTATTATCATTCTTTTTGATGTTTCTGTATACATATTTGATTAAATATTTTACTTATTTAAGTACTGAAATAACTTTCCTGCATCTCTATGAGCATTTATTAAAACCTTATCGGTTAAGTTAAAGTAGTGAATAGCTTTTATAGGATCTTTATCCATTCTTGAAACAGCCCTCGTGACTTCTTTTTGCAACCTAACAAGATTAATATAATTCAAAAACATATCAGCCATATCTTTAGAAACCTCTATATTTATTAATTTATTTTCAAAAGTTTCATATTTTTTAGAATTTTCAAATAATATTTTTAAATAATTAGTGTTGTTATTACTGTCTAAATACTTAGCAAATAAAGGCCCAGTATCCTCAAGTCCCTCAATGCCTGAACTTTTATAAGCTTTTAAAATATTTTCTTTCAAAACTTTTCTGGAAACATTATTTTTTATATTTAAATCTTTTATTTCATATTTTCTATCTAAAGAAATAACAGTATTCCTTCTTAAAAGTTCTTCTACAGCCATCTCTTGCGCACTTTCATTGTGAATTAAATCAGATTCCTTAAGAGATATAACTCTTAACAAAAAATCACGAGAAAACTTATCTGTTTGGGTTAAATTTGGATCATTCATAAAATAATGTTCTTTTTTTTCTGCAATTTCTTTTTCTCTCTTTTTGAATTCTATATTAAAATGATCATTAGGGTCTGAACCTTTTTTTACTTCGTCACCATCATTAACACCGTCCTTATCACTATCTTTGATTTTTATATCTGTGCCATACAATCTCTCTTCCCAATCTTTTAAACCATCATTATCACTATCTTTATTTTTTTCTTCTTGAACTATTCCTGATAAATCATCACTGGCAAAAGCTAGATTTTTTTTATCTCCCAAAATATAAGAATTTAAAATATAAAATATAATAATAGAAAACACAGGAATTATTAAAAATGCTACTATTTTATTACTTGGTAAAAATTCTTTCATAAATTTGATAGATAATTAGGTTTTTGCGTTGTTCTTTGTGTCTGTGTCTGTGTCTACCTCATTCCTTTACATCTGTGTCATTCCGGGAACGAAGTCACCCGGGAGTCCAGGATTAAAGTTGCAGAATATCCAAATTAAATACTGCAAAATTTAATAAAACTAACAAAAAACCTGGATTCCGGATATTGGAATTTTGTATTTGTTCACTAGCTCACAAACAAAATTCCATTCCGGAATGACACAGACACACGACTCAATGGCACAAACACAAACATACAATACCACCAATTCAGTGTATCAAAATTACAAAGAATATACAAATTCGTTACCCCCATCATTAAGAGAAAAATTTATTTCATTAATTACAATAAAATTATTTAATAATTTTCTATTTTTGACATTTTTTCGCAAAGCAAAAGTATATTCTAAAATGTATTTTTCAATATTCATATTTTTATCGTCCGAATTAATTATAGAAGAAATTTTTAAAATGCTATTTCCAATTTCTTTTTTACTATCTGAAAAGTTAGAAAAATATTCTTTTAATAAAAAATTTCTTTCAGAAATATTCAGCAAAGCCAATTCTTCTGACATTTTTATATTCTTTTTTACAAAATTCATGATTATTCCATAGGAATCTTCAGTCATTTTTTCATGTTTTGGAATATTCTTTACATCAAAGTCTTTCCTCTCTGTTTCCAAGGTTTTTAAAACATTTTCTTTATTGTTATTAAAAACAAATAAATTTCCTAAATGAGAATTGACTATTTCTAAATCAATATGATTATTTCTCAAAATATCCCCAGCTCTATTTAGAACAATTCTAGCTTCCATTTTTCTTATTTTTTCTCTTTCTAAAAACTTCAATTCTTCTTCTGCTTTTTCTTTTTTTAGAAAAATACGCTCCGCCTTTTTTCTCTTTTCTTCTTCTTCTTCCTTGAAATAGTTATCCAATAATTCTTTTTTTTTATTTATTACAAGAATATTTTTATAAACAAAATCAACTTTTTCAATATTTTCATTATTGCCAGTACCAAAAATTGCTGGATCACTTTTTTTGGCGACTTCATCAAAATCTGAAATTCCATCTCCGTCACTATCGGTTTTATTAATGTCTGTTTTATATAAAAACTCTTCTCAATCTTTTAAACCATCGCCATCACTATCTATATCTTTTGATTTTTCTAATTTCGAAATTTGTTCAGATATTTTTTCATTTATTTCTCCTGTTTTTTTAAATTTATCAACAAGTAAAAAATTTTGAATAATAAAAAAAGATATTATTAATATGACAAAAAAGTAAAAAATATTTATTTTATTATTTAAAATAAAATTCTTAAAATAATTCATAAAAATATTTTAACATAAATTATGGTATTTTATGTTAAAATGTTTATGTTGTCGGTGTCGGTGCCATTCTTTTGTGTTTGTGTCATTGCCTCTGTGTTGTCGTCTGTGTCATTCCAGAAGCGAAGCTATCTGGAACCCAGGACTTATGTTATCCAGAGCATAAATATTCACAAAAT
>CAZDWR010000032.1:0-5779 GCA_964509275.1 uncultured Candidatus Saccharibacteria bacterium | reverse complement strand
ACAGAAATAGCTTCGCTATTTCTGTATTAAAAAAGTGGTGCTGGATGACACAGACACAAAGACACAGACACAAAGGAATGACACAGGGTGGCTGTGTCATTCTCCAGCGAAGACTGGGGAATCCAGGATTAAAGTTACAAAGCGTTTAAATTTTTAGAAAATTATTTTTAAAAAATATTTTATTAATTTTATACGTTCTTTGATTCAAAACCTGGATTACGGATAACTGCGTTTCCGGAATGACACAGGCACACGACACAATGACATAGACGCATTTTCCAAGAGGTAGGACTTCACCATCGACCAATCACAAAGTAAAAAATTTTCTCCTAAAAAGTTTATTTTAGCTAAAACATACTTTCTTTGCTATAATAGCAAACATTAAATTATAGTTTTATAAGAAGATATGGAAGTTTTACTCAAGGCAGATGTTATAGGAAATTTTATGGGTTTTCCTATTACTAATACTTTTATGACGGCTATTATAGCCTCGGTTGTTTTAATAATTTTAGTAGTCGTGTTTTCCAAAAGAATTTCTATTGTCCCCTCCAGATTTCAACTAATAGTTGAGTTTATGACAGAAGGAGCAAGAAAATATGTTTATGAAGTTTTAGATAATAATAAAGTTTCTAAAATTGTTTTTCCTTTAATTTTATCTCTTTTTATTTTTATACTTTTTATTAATTTATTTAAATTTATACCAGGAAAAGAATCAATAAAATATTTAGAAATGTATTTTTTGAAACCTGTCCATACTGATTTAAATATGACTATTGCTTTAGCTATGGTTTCGTTTATAGTCATACAGTTTTTTGGAATCTATGTCCTTGGTTTTTGAAAATATGGTTCAAAGTTTTTAGATTTAAAAAATCTATTCCTATCTTTCAGAAAGGGATGGAAAGCACCATTTATTGCTTTTGGTAAATTAATTTTCGGGTTTATAGAACTAATATCAGAAATTTCGAAATTGATTTCTTTATCATTCAGGCTGTTTGCCAGCATCTTGGTGGGTGGAATACTTCTTGCTTTAGTTGGCACTATGTCACATTATTTATTACCAATACCAGTAATACTTTTTGAAATTTTTGTAGCTTTTTTGCAAGCTATTTTATTTTCAGTTTTAACTCTTTTCTATATTAAAATGGCAATATCAGAACCGCATTAGGTTTTAATTTTTTAAAATTATGTTAAAATACTCTCAATTAAATAAGTACTCAGTACCATTTTTACTGAAAATAATTATTTATAATAGTAAAAATACCTTGCAAAAATGGTGCTAGGTTTAATAAAATAATATATTATGGAAACAGAAACAGTAAAAGTTGTGGCAGACATTGTGGCACAAACATCAGATATGCAATACTTAGCAAAAGCAATTATTGTTGGATTTGGAGTTTTAGGGCCAGCTATAGGTTTGGGAATGATATTTTCAAAAGCTCTAGAAGGAATTTCAAGAAATCCTGAGGCAGCAGGTAAAATGATACCTTGATTATTAATGGGAGCTGGAATGATTGAATTGCTGGGGTTGGCAGCTATCGGGTTATTCTTTTTAATTTAAAATTAAAAAGTAAATAAAAAAATTAAATTATACAATAATAATATGGATGAAATAATAAGTAATTTTGGAATAGATTGAAGAATTCTTATAGCAGAAGTGTTCAATTTTTTAATTATTATTGCTATTTTGTATTTTTTTGTTTTTAAAAGAATTTTTGTAAATTTAGATAAACGAAGAGAAATCATTGCAAACGGAGTTAAAAAATCAGAGTTAGCAGAAGAAACTTTAAAAAATGCTAAAAAAAAAAGAGATGAAATAATCGTAAGGGCTAGAGCAGAGGCAAATGATAAAATAAAAAAGTCTATAGATATAGGAAAAGAAAAAGAAAGCGTTATTTTAAAAAAAGCAAAAAATAAAGCAGATGAAATCATAGAAAGTGGAAAAAGCTTGGGAGAGAGGCAAAAAAATTCTATTATTTTGTCAGCAGATAAAGAAATAGCAAAGCTTGCAATTCTTGGTGTAGAAAAAATTTTAATAAAAAAGTAGACTTAAAAAAATTTATAAAAAAACAAGGGAGTTACCTTGTTTTTTTATATTTTTTTTTTAAATATAAAATATTGGTTATGACGATTGCTAAAAGAGAAAATATAATTACAATAAAAAAATCTTCAAGATTACTAAAATAAAGAGTTATAAAAACTAATATATAGAAAACAAGTCTTGTTCCCATTGAAATTATATTTCTATAAAATGATGCTGAAATAGCACTAATCTCCTTACCACGCCTAAAAAGGTTACCGTCCAGAGGCATTCTTATGAACAGAATAAAGATTATGGTTAAGATTGAAGAAGCATATAAATATAAATAGTGATCGATGAACATTCTACCAGTTCAAACAAACATTAATCCAATAGAACTATATATAATAACTTTTTCTCTGTTTTTTTTGCTGATATTTCCAGAAAAATAAGTAAACAAAAGGGAAGTGATAATAATAACAATGGCTAAATAAGCTACAGAATCAATATTTTTAAAAATCATAAAAATAAAGATTGGTCATAAAACTGCTTCAGCTGCCCGAGAAACTTGACTAAAAGCTAAGGTAATATGATTTTTCTTATTTTTTTTATCACTGAAAAATTCTTTTCAAGAAAGGCTTTTTTGTATAATCTTTTCTGCGCCTTGCTTATATTTTAGCAAAGGGATAAGGGATAAACTAAAAAAAACAATAGTTATTGCTAATAAAATATTTTTATTATCATAAAATAAAATTACAGCTGAGCCCAGTAATGGTCCAGTAAAATTTGAAACAGATGCGACTATATTTAAAATAGTAGTATTTCCTGCATTATTTTCTATTTTTTCCGTAGAATTCATGAAACCATAAAAATGAGCAATGAAGTAAAAAGCATCGTAAGCTGCTGCTAAAACTGCCATTAAAATGAGGATAGTTCAATCTCCGTATTCTAAAAAGAAGTAAGATGTAAAAAATAATACAGCAAAAACAGTTCCCAATATTAAGGATTTTTTTAAACCATAATGTTCAAGGAAAAGTTTGGATGGGTAGTGGAATATAACATTAAAAAAGTGAAGAATGATATAATAAAAAATTACTTCTTCCAAAGAGAAACCAATGCTCAACAGGATTATGGGTATAAAAATAGTAGTAACAGAACGCCCTAAAAAGTGTAAACCATAAGAAAGTTCTAGCATTCAAAAATCTTTAGTACGAGAATTATAAATATTTTTAAGTTTTTGCATATAAAAAAGATTATAGCAAAATTTTGTTATAAACACACTTTTTATACAATTTTTATGATAAAATACATAGATATGGAAGGTTATAATAAAAATAAAAAAAAAGAGGATGATCAAAATATTGGTGGTAAAAAAAATATGGATGAGTTTGGTGAAAAGACAGAGGATTTGGGGACTGTATCTGAAAAGAAAACTTTTGCTGTCGAAGAAGAAAATAAAAAAGAACAAGATATTAATAATATACAAGAATTTAATATTCCTGTTTACAGCAGAGTTGTTAAGAAATCTCAAGAAATTTTTTTAACTTGCAATGATTATGATTCTGTTACAAATGAAAGAAATAAAATGGGAGCAGAATTAAGACAAAAAGCTTTTGAAGAAATGAGTCAAGATCCAGAAAATACAGAAAATATAAAAGAAGAATTAGAAAAGTTCATAAAGATTATTGCAGAAGAGGCGAACAAAAGAATAGAAAGTATTTTGAAAGGAAATTACAAAGACTTTGTTTCTGAAAAATCTGTTCAAGAAAGTAATTTGGAAAATTTATTGCCTCAGCTTAAATCTGAAATTGCAAAAGCCTCTAAAGAATCTGAAGTTAAACATGAACAGGATTTAAATGTTAAAACCGATATTAAAAAAGAAGAAAATGAAGTTCCAGAAAAAAATATAAAAGAACGGGAAGTAGTAAAGGAAAAGATTAATGAGGAGGCAACAAAAAAAGGTGTATTATCAGAATTAAAAAAATCAGATTCTTTAGGAGGAATCTGATCATGATCAAAAAAAAATTCTGCCGAAGGGACAGTTTTTTCTAAAGTTAAAGCAACTGTGGGGTATGGAGCATTTTTTTCTTTGGCAGTTATGGTACTGCCATTCTGATTGATTTCGAAAGTTATATTGAAAGTTAAGGAGGAATGAAAAAAACAGGGCGGTAAAAAGTAATTTAATGTTGTGTTGTGTGGCGTGTCTGTGTCATTCCGGGAACGAAGTTACCCGGAATCCAGGACTGAAATTGCAAACCGTTTAATTTTTCACAAAATTATTCGTACAAAATATTTTATTAAATTTATCCGTCTTGTGTTGTAAACCTGGATTCCAGATAGCTTCGCTTCTGGAATGACACAGACGCAAAGGAATGATACAGACACACGACACAATAATACAAACACAAACACAACACAACACAACACAATATTAAAATAAAACACAGTATGTTAAAAGCTAAAAAGTCATTAGGGCAAAATTTTTTAAAATCTAAAAAAGTATTGGATAAAATAGTTTCTGTTTCTGAATTATCTAAAAAAGATTTAGTTTTAGAAATTGGACCAGGTAGGGGAGCTTTAACAAAAAAGATTTTAGAACAAGGAGTTAAGGTTTTAGCTATTGAAAAAGATGCTAGATTAATTTCTGTTTTGGAAGAAAAGTTTTTTAAAGAAATAAAATCAGGACAGTTAAAAATTTTTGAAGGAGATGCCTTAGAGATTAATTATAAAATATTAAATTTAAAAAATAAAAAATTTAAAGTTGTGGCCAATTTACCATATTACATAACAGGGAAATTTTTATCCAATATTTTAAGTAATGAGATAAAACCGTCTTTAGTTGTTTTAATGTTGCAAAAAGCTGTGGTGGAACGAATTGCTGGAAAAAGCTCCGCTTTTTCCAGCAGAAATAAAAAAGAAAATTTTAAAGAAAGTTTACTGTCACTTTCTATAAAAGTTTATGGTAAGCCAGAATTTATTATGCCTGTTTCAGCAAAAAATTTTAAACCTATTCCAAAAGTTGATTCAGCAGTTTTAAAAATTTCTCAAATTTCTAAAGATTTTTTTTCAGATAATAAAATAGAAGAAGAAGAATTTTTTCATTTTCTCAAAACTTCTTTTTCCAGTAAAAGAAAAAAAATAATTAAAAATTTAAAAACTTACACCCAAAACTCATCGGGTCAAAAAAATTTTTCTGATAAAGAGAATTTAGAGAAAATTTTTGATAACTTGAAAATTGATAAAAATGTTAGGGCGGAAGATTTAGACTTAGAAAATTTTAAAAATATTTTTAAATTTTTGAAGAACCATTAAATAGGATTACTTCTCCCTTGCCGATTACAAGGGGACAAACCCCTACTGGACATGGAACAAGGACAATGCAAGGAGCAACAGCGGCTGACATTCCTATAATATTTTGCTTGGGATTTCTTGGCGGACCATAAAGATAGTACTTTAAAGCATAAGGAAAATAAGTTAAAGAGTAATTTCCTACACCAAAGTTTCCTGTTACTCAAATATTTTGTGAAACAGGACAGGGAATTACTGTTGCCACCACTCCGCCAAAAGCACCGGGAACTACCGATTTAGGTTTTTGAGGCAGGAGTGTAAAAAAGAATATAAAAAATAATATTATTATTAAAATTCTTACTTTTTGAAAATTTTCAGTTTTTTGCATAGGAGTTGTATAAAATATATTTGTACGAATCATTTTGTGAATATTTATGCTCTGGATAACATAAGTCCTGGGTTCCAGATAGCTTC
>CAZDWR010000031.1:0-6192 GCA_964509275.1 uncultured Candidatus Saccharibacteria bacterium | reverse complement strand
GTCTGTGTCATTCCTTTGTCTCTGTGTCTGCGTCATTCCAGAAACGCAGTTATCTAGAATCCAGGTTTTTTGTTGGTTTTAATTCAATAAATTATTTTTCAAAAAAATTATACACTTCTTCCCTGTCAGAATATGGAATTTTTTTTTCCATTATTTCAATATAATTTTCATCACCTTTCCCCAACATTGCTACTATTATAGATTCTTTTTTTTCTAAAAAATTCTTTGCCATTTTCAAAGCTTCTTTAATAGCCTTTTTTCTATCAACTACTATTTTATAGTTTTTAAAATTATTTCCTATCCCCTTTTCCATGTCAGTTATAATTTTACAAGGATCTTCGCTGCGTGGGTTATCAGAAGTTAAAAATAAAAAAGAAGAATTTTCAGATGCCACTTTGGCCATCAAAGGTCTTTTCGAAATATCTCTATCCCCTCCTGCCCCAATGATAGTTATAATT
Organism: uncultured Candidatus Saccharibacteria bacterium; assembly: GCA_964509275.1. Taxonomy (GTDB): domain Bacteria; phylum Patescibacteriota; class Minisyncoccia; order Phycocordibacterales. The sequence continues at coordinate 5,734 of CAZDWR010000031.1, read as the reverse complement.
TTATTATTTTTATCTAAAGATTCTAAAATATTTTTTATAGCATCTGGAGTATGTGCATAATCAGATAATATTTTCATTTTAAAGCCTTTTTTCTGGTACTCTTTAAGAAGCTCCATTCTACCAGCTATACCATTAAAATCACTTAAATATTCTAAAATATCAGTCATTTTTAACTTAGTTACAGATTTAATTGTTAAAATAGCTGCCAAAATATTATAAAGATTGAATTTACCTATCATCTGGGAATTTAATTCATTTTTTTTAATTTTATTATTCAATTTATAAAATATATCTGTAGTGATTCCATCAGAAAAATTAAAATTATTAGCGTATAAGTCACTTTTTTTGTTTTTAAGAGAATAAGTTTTACTATTTTTTAAATTATATTTTATTAATTTATCGTCTAAATTTATTATTTTTATTGTTTTCTTATCTTCAAAAAAACTTGATTTAACACGGGCATATTCTGTCATTGTTTTATGAAAATCCAAATGGTCTTGACTTAAATTTGTAAAAACTTTTGCGGAAAATTTTAAACCTTCAATTCTTTTTTGAAATATTCCATGTGATGAAACTTCCATAATAAAATAATCTACCCCAAGTTCTTTAGCTTTTTTTAAATTTGTTAAAGTAGTTAAAATTTCTGGGCTTGTATGCGTTCGTGAAACTATTTTTTTGATTGTATTTTTAGAATGAAGAAAAATTCCCTCAGTCCCAGAAACAATTACTTTTTGACCAGTTTTTTTTAAAATATGAGCTATGATATTTGTGGTGGTTGTTTTTCCATTTGTTCCAGTGATCCCAATAATTTTTATTTTAGAAAGATTTCAATCAGATAAAATATTTTTTACTGTTAGAAAATTTATACAGTTTTTTTTCTCCACATCTTTTTTATATTTTTTATTATGATGAGTTAGCAAAAAAGCACCATCTTTGTCAATTATTCTTGAGTCATCGGTGATATATTTATATTTTTTATTATTGATCTTTATTTTCATTTTATTTTTTATTTTTTATAACATTAATAACATTTTTTCTAAATTCTTTATAGTTTTTATCTGGAAAAAATTCTGAAAGAGCCACAAAGAATATCAAAAATGAAATTCCTGCTATTGATAAATTTATAAAGAAAACTAAAAAAGAATTTTCTTGAGCAATTGAAAAATAGTCGTAAGTAGTTTTTGCCAACAAAACAGAAGCTAGAGAAATGATAAATTTAGAAAATCAGTTTGAGTTTTTAAACAACGAAAAGTTTTTTACGGATTTTCTAAAAAAATAATTTGTGATAAAAGCTCCCAAAACAAAAGCCACACTGTAAGCAATCGCTAAATCATTAATATCTATTTTTGAAACACAAGTGCTTACACCAGAGATAGTAGGGCATTTTTCATTCAATCTTGTGTACTCTAAGATATGCTTTATTAAGAAAATTAATATTCCAGCTGTCATAATATTAGCAATAAGTGGCAATCAAGTTTTTCCCATGGCATAAAAAATTCTTACGGTCATTATAGAAATTGCTTGAAAAATTACAGCTACTGATAAAATAGCAACCAAATTTGCTGTTTTTTCTATTTCATATAATCCAAACTTTTCAGAGCCTAATAATAATCCGACAATTGTTTCCGAGAAAAAAATGAAAAATAATGAAATAGGAATACCAAAAAATAAAATACGTGAAATTACATCTCTTGATAAATTTTTACTTTTTTCAATATCATTTTCTGTAAAAGACTTTACAAGCTTGGGGAAAACAGCAACAGAATAAGAAACAGCAATAATTGTAATGGGCACCATAAAAATATTCACAGCAAAATTGAGAATTGTTACAGACCCTTCAGCGAGCATTGTTGCTTGAACGATAAGAAAAATTAACATTAAGTCAGACAAAGCTAAGGCTGCAGATCTTGGAGCAGCAATTTTAAATATTGAAAAAAAATCTTTAAAATTGAAAAGCTGGATTTTTTTTGGCAAAAAGCCTTCTGAATAAGTTGAGGGTATTTGTAATAATAAATACAAAAATGCTCCTAAAACAACTCCAAAAACTACACCATCGAAACCAAAAAAAGGATACAAAGCTAAAGTACCAAAAATAATAGAAAGATTATAAAAAACTCCAGTCAGCGCTACTGGAAAGAAATATCCTTTTTTTTGATTAAGAGCAGAAAAAACAAAAGACAATCCCATGAGAATTGGCGACAATAACATTATTCTTGATATTTCAACAAGTGTTTCTAATTGCTCATAATTAAATCCAATAAACAATTTTCCAGCGATTATAGGCATAAAAAATCATACTATCGCAGAAATAATCAATATAAACAAAGAAAAGGTGAAAAATAATTTATTAATAAATTCTTGTAAATTTTCTCTTCCCTCTTTTTCTTTTCTTTCAAGAAATGGAATGATTATAAAAGCTGAAATAAGTGTTGCTGTTAAAAGGAAAACTAAATCTGGAATTCTAAATGCTGCAACATAAATATCTAAAACTTCTCCAGCTCCAAATTTTGTTGCAAATATTTTATCTCTTATCACAGCCAAAAAAGCAGATAAAATAGTAAAAATACTTAAAAGCAAGGCTGTTTTTCCAATAGTGTTTGTTTTTGTTGTTAAGAGTTTTAACATTTTTTTTATATTAATTTATTATAACATTTTGTTGAAAATATTTTAAAATAAAAAAGGGGAAGATAATAATCTTCCCTTTCTTTTCACCTCCTTTTCTTATTTCATTAATAATTTTTTAGTAAGGGTGGCAATAACTACCACCAATACTATTACGGAAATTATTACAATTGATAATAATCCCCAACTCACACCATCAAATATATTTACTCCCCACCTTTTTTCTTTAGGTGTTCTGCGAGTATTGGTATAATTGCCAATAACCCAAATAATAAAATAATTATGCTTGCTATTGCTATTTCTGTACATACTGGTAATTCCATAATGTTCTCCATTTATTAGACTAAAATATTATACATCGTTTTCTACTAAAAACAACTACTTTTCTATTTTTCTTGTGTGTATATGCCTGTATCTGTGTTTGTGTTATTGTGTCTGTCTCATTCCTTTGCGTCTGTGTCATTCCAGAAGCGAAGCTATCTGGAATCCAGGTTTTAAAATGTAAGGCGAGTAAATTTAATAAAATATTTTGTAAGAATAATTTTGTAAAAATTTATACTGTTTACAACATAAGTCCTGGATTCCAGATAGCTTCGCTTCTGGAATGACACAGACGCACGATGCAAACACAAAGCAATTTTATTTTTGAGTGAGCGAGCGTCAGGTAAAATTGAACGAAGTGAAGATTTTACGTGACCGAGTGAACGATGAAAATATTTTCTAATATTTTATAAACTCTCACTTCGCTATGTTATATCTAGAGGATATAACAGTCGCTCACTCAGTTCCATAAATATAGAGAGGAACTCTATATTTACGCAACATTCGCTCCGCTATGTTATAATTCAAAAAAGGTAAAATGATAATTTTAAAAAACAAAAAAGCTAAGTTTAATTACGAACTACTAGAAAATTATTCAGCAGGAATTTCTTTGCATGGTTTTGAAGTTAAAGCACTTAAAAATAAAAAAGGCTCTTTTGAAGGTTCTTTTATTTCTATTTTAAATACAGAAAATAAAAAACTTATTAATAAAAAAGGAACCTTTGAAGTTTTTCTTAAAAATTTTTTCATTTCATATTATCAAGAAAAAAATACTCCAGATTCTTATGACCCTTATAGAAATAGAAAACTTCTTTTGAAAAAAAGAGAAATAGCTGAAATTAAAAAAAAAATGAAATCTTCTCGCTTAACTCTTATTCCGATTGCTTTTCATATTAATGAAAAAAGACTTTTGAAGTTAGAATTTTCCCTTGCTAGAGGTAAGAAAAAACATGATAAAAGAGAAGGTGTTAAAAAACGCGATGATTTAATAAATTCTCAGAGAGAAATTAAAAAAAATAACTTGTTTTAATTTTTAATTAGCATTATGATAAATATCAGTTATATCATCAGATTCTTCCAATAAAGCAATTATTTTTTCTAATTTATCTTGGTTAGATTCTGATAATGATATTTTTGTTTCATTATCTGCTACTCAATCCCTGTTTTCATTCATTTTGAAACCTCAAGAAACAGCTCCTGATGTTGCAAAAGAAGCTCCATTTTTTGTTAAAACAGTTTTTATTTCTGTTACTGTTCTGTTGGTATTATCAGTTATGGCTTTTATTATTAAGCCCACGCCAGCTGGCCCAAAACCTTCATACAAAACTTCTTGTAAACCTTCCTCTTCCGATGATGTAGCTTTTTTAATAGCTCTATCAATAACATCCTTGGGAACATTTTCTTTCTTGGCAGAATCAACTACAGAAATAACAGAAGCTGAATTGATATCTCCGCCAACAGATTTTATGGCTACTTGTATTAGTTTTGAATATTTTGAAAATACTTTTGACTTTGCAGAATCAGTAACTGCTTTTTTATGTTTTATTTTTGATCATTTATTATGTCCTGACATAAATTTTTTAAAGTTAATTAAATTTTAGTTTATTCCAAATAATTCTACTTCAAAAATTAGTGTTGATCCAGCTGGAATTGATGGCATTGGAGTATCTCCGTAAGCTAAATTTGCTGGAATAATAAACCTAAATTTTGATCCTACGGGCATCAATTGCAAACCTTCTGTTCAACCAGAGATTACCTGATTCAATCTAAAGGATATTTTCTCATTCCTTTCAACTGATGAATCAAAAACTGTTCCATCTTCTAAAGTTCCATGATAATGTACTTCCACTAAATCTGTTATTGATGTTGGTTTTGGACCATCTCCTAGTTTTAAAATTTCATATTGTAGTCCAGACTCTGTTGTGTGTATCTCTCCTGTTTTCATATTTTCCATATTAATTTTTTCTTTATTATTTTCAATTTCTTTTTCAATTACTTCTGCTGTATCTATTTCCACCACTTCTTCAACAGTTTCTTTGATAGGTAATTCTTCAACTACATTATTATTTTGAGACAATACTAAATATATCAACGCTATAATTATTATAACGGGAATAAAGTATATCAAATCTTTGTTTTTATTTGTTCCTGATGACATTTTATTTTTCTTTTTTAATTTTTCTTAATAAATCCTTTATTAATTTTCCACCTCTTTTTCTTAAGGATATTTTTTTGTCCTTATATCTTCGTATTTTTTTTGATAACGAATCTTTTAGATCGTCTATAGCTTCTGTAAGACTCTCTCTTTCTGCTCGAGCACCATAATTTTTTTCTGAGGTTTTTATTGTTGCTTCTGCAAAAAATATTTTTCCGTGCTTACGAGATGAAGAATCTTTACCTATTCTTAAATCACATTCACTTTCTGCACCACCTTTTAACATTCTATCTAAAGACCCAATGCGAGTGTTTATGTAGTCCTCTAGTTCTTTATCAACTGTTATTTCTTTTGCTAAAATTTTAATTTTCATACATATTTTTTAATATTAAATTATTTATAATAATCTAATTAATTACTAATTTTACACTATCATACCTTTATCATTTTAACATATTTTAAAAAATAATTAATATTAAAATTTGGATTAAAATTTTAAATTAAAATAATTCGTTTAAAGGATAATGTTTGTGCTTGTGTCATTTCTTTGTGTCTGTGTCATTCCAGAAGCGAAGCTATCAGATAGCTTCGCTTCTGGAATGACACAGACGAAAAGGAATGACACAGACACAGACA
>CAZDWR010000030.1:0-6252 GCA_964509275.1 uncultured Candidatus Saccharibacteria bacterium | reverse complement strand
AGAACGTATAAATTTAACAAAATATTTTTTAAAAATAGCTTTCTAAGATTTAAACGGTTTACAACTTCAATCCTGGATTCCGGGTAACTTCGTTCCCGGAATGACGCAGACACAATAACACAGACACCTGAAGCAATGACACAGATGCAAGGTTTACGTTTGTTTCGTGCGTCTGTGTCATTCCAGATAGCTTCGCTTCTAGAATGACACAGACACAGACATTTCCAAGAGGTCGGACTTCACCATCGACCAATCACAAAGAGAAAAATTTTCTCCGCACTGCTCGAAAATTATCCCACACAACCACTTAAGAAGTCCGATCTTAGATACAGGCACAGACACAAAAATAATATAGACACAATATGTTAAAATACAAACATGTTGAACCGGTTATGAAAAAAGAGAGATTTTTTTACTAAAATTGATTTTACAATTTTTTTTCTTGCTTTAGCTCTTTCAGCTATGGGTCTTTCTGTAATTTATTCATTTGGTACAGATAACAGCGTATTTTTTAAACAACTTACAGCATTATTTGTAGCTATTGGGGTTTTCTTTTTGGCTTCAAACATTGATATTTATTTTTTAAAAAATTCTAAATTTATTTCGTTACTTTATTTTATTGTTATAGGGCTTTTTATCCTTTTGATTGCTATAGGATCTACTTACTCAGGTGCTCAATCATGATTTTCTTTCGGAGCTTTTACTTTTCAGCCGACTGATTTAGCAAAACTTGTGTTAGTTCTTGTTTTAGCAAAATATTTTTTTAAACGTCATATAGAAATTTCTAGGCCTAAACATTTATTAATTTCTGGAATATATGCTTTAGTAATTTTTGTATTTCTTGCGTTACAACCAGATTTTGGTTCAGCAATGATTGTTTTTTTTATTTGATTTGCATTCGTAATTCTTGTGGGAATTCCTAAAAAATATATATTTGCTTTATTTGTAGCTGGGGCTTTATTGTTCGCCGCGCTATATAACTTTTTTTTTAAAGAGTATCAGAAAGAAAGAATTCTTACTTTTTTAGACCCCTCTCGTGACCCATTGGGCGCAGGATATAATATTGCTCAAGCAAATATTGCTTTGGGTAGTGGAGAGTTCTGAGGCAGGGGAATATCAGAAGGTACGCAGTCAAGGTTGGCATTTTTGCCAGAATCAGATACAGATTTTATTTTTTCCTCGTTCGGGGAAGAGTGAGGGTTTATTGGTGTTATTATTTTATTTACTATTTTTACATTAATGATAGCAAGAATAGTAATGATCGCTATAAAAGGAAGAACTAATTTTGAATCTTTGCTTGTCTCTGGAGTAGCAATATATTTTGCAACACATTTTTTTGTTCATGTGGGTGTTAACTTGGGACTTATGCCTGTAACTGGAACCACAATGCCGTTTATGTCCAATGGAGGTTCGCATTTGGTTGTAGAGTATTTTGCTTTGGGTCTTGTTAATGCAGTAGCTAGAACAAACAGGAGTATACATAGAGAACATTTGAAAAGTACGGATATTTTGTAAATGGTTTTTTCACGCACTCATAACCCTATGTGAAAAAACTGTTTCCAAGATAGTTCGGAACACTGCACTAATTGTGTTAAAATTACTTTATGTTTAATAAAGAAATAAAATATTTTGATATTCATTCACATTTGCATTCTGGGTTTTTTGAAGAAAAAGAAAATATCAAAATAATAATTGAAAAAATGTTAGATAGAAAAATATGAACTATTTCTATCGGAGTTAATTTTGAAGATTCTAAAAAATCCTCAGAATTGGCAGAAAAAAATAAAAATATCTTTTGTTCAATTGGAATTCATCCAGAATACTCTGATAAAGAAAATTGAGATGAGGTAAAATTTCAAAAACTTTTTGATAAAAATAAAAAAGTAGTTTGTATTGGAGAGTGTGGTTTGGATTATTTTTGATTAAACAAAGATTTAAAAAGTCAGAAAATAAATCAAGAAGATTTTTTAAATAAAATAAAAAAACAAAAAGAAATTTTTGAAAAACAAATAGATTTTTCTGTAAAAAATAATATTCCATTAATGCTACATATTCGTTCTTTTGAAAATGCGGATGCTTATTACGATGCTTTTGAGATTTTAGATAAAAAACAAATTGAACATAAAGGAAAAATTAAAGCAGATTTTCATTTTTTTACCGAAGGCCCAAAAGTTGTTAAAGAAATTGTTGAAAGAAATTTTATGATTTCGATTCCAGGAGTTGTAACTTTTGCGAATTTAGACGATAGCATAAAAGAAATTCCTCTTGAGAATTTAATGGTAGAAACTGATTCACCTTATGCAGCACCAGTTCCGTACAGAGGAAAAGTTAATAATCCGCTTTATCTTTCGGAAATAATTAAAAAAATAGCTGATATTAAAAATATCTCAGAAGAATCTTTAAGAAAAAAAACTGTTGATAATGCTTTAGAATTTTTTAAAATAAAATAGGGTTTTTTATCTTTATTATTTGTTTATGAGGTTTTAATAATTTTCTTAGTAGCGTTTCGAAAACAGTTTTTCCTCTTCGTGTCATCCAGCACCACTTTTTTTAATACAGAAATAGCTTCGCTATTTCTGTATTAAAAAAAGTGGTGCTGGATCCAGGATTAAAGTTGCAAACCGTTTAAGTCTCAGAGAAATTATTCTTAAAAAACACTTTGTTAAATTTTGTACTCAAGCCCTACTGGGCACTGTACGTTTTTTTACAATTTTTTAATTTTATCCAGCAAAATATTATATCCGTCTTCTTTTTTTTCTAGTGTGCCTTTAAAAGCATAAATTTCATTAACATTTAATTCTTCAGAAATTTCTTTATAAATTTTTGGAAAAATTACAACTTCTATAGAATCAGTAAAATCAGAAATTTTAGCGAAAGCCATCTTGTCTCCCTTTTTAGTATGAATTTCTTTTAGTTCATCAATCACTCCAGCTATGGTGCATAGACCAGTAATCCCTCTTTTTTTTAAAGATAGAACATTTTTTCCAGGTTTTTCAATTTTTTCTCGCCATTTTTCCAAAGGGTGACCAGTAACATAAATTCCTAACAATTCTTTTTCTCAAAATAATTGTTCTTTTTGGCTCATTGGTAAAATATATTCAAGTTCAGCATTCATTCCAGTTTTGATAACTATTTTCTTTCCTTCAGCTGAAGCAAGTTTTAAAGAAGAAATTTCCTTGTCTCCAAAAAGGGAAGTTTGAGTTTCATCACTTGTTCTAGATTCCTTTACGAATTCTAGTAATTCAGGAACATTTGCTAAAATTAAATTTCGGTCCGAAATAGAATCTAAGGCGCCAGAAAGAGCTAGAGCTTCCAAGGATTTTTTAGATAAATCTTTGTGTTTAGAATTTCTTACAAGAAAATCCTCAAGTCCTTTGTATTTACCATTTTCTGATCTCTCTTTGACGATATTTGAAGATATTCCGTCTCCTAAATTTTTGATAGTTCTTAATCCGAAACGAATTTCATCTTTATCTGATTGATTTAATTCAGTATTTTTTTTTAATACTCCAAAATCTTTAAAAGATGCATTTACATCTGGTTGTAAAACGGGAATTTTCATTTTTTTTGCTTCAGAAACAAAAGAATAAACTTTATCTGTATCACCATCATTCGTAGAAAGTAATGCTGCCATGTATTCCGCTGGATAATTAGCTTTTAATCAGGCGGTTTGATAGGCGAGTCTACCATAAGAAGCTGAATGGGCTTTGTTAAAACCATATTGAGCAAAAATTGTAATTTCTTCTCAAAGTTCATTTAGTTTTGCTTTATCCATTCCACGTTCAATAGCTCCTTTTTTAAATTTTTCTTCTTGTTCGGCCATCAATTCAGGAATTTTTTTACCCATAGCTTTTCGGAATTTATCAGCTTCAAGTCAAGAATATCCAGCAAGCTCAATAGCAATCATCATCACATCATCTTGGTAAATCATTAATCCCTTTGAATCTTTTAAGAACCCCTCCATTCGTGGATCTTTGTATTTTATTAATTTTGGATTTTCTTTACGTGCAATATAATCAGGAATAAAGTTCATAGCTCCTGGTCGATAAAGAGCCACCATGGCATTAATATCATGAATAGTTTGAGGCTTTAAATCTTTTAACCACTTAGTCATTCCTTCAGAAGAAAGCTGAAAACATCCTTTAGTATATCCTGCGGAGAGCATTTTATAAGTTTTTTGGTCATCAAAAGGAATCTTTTGAATATCTATTTTTTTATTGTGAATTTTTTCAATTCTTTTTAATGCCTCAGCAATTGTTTTTAAAATATTGATTCCTAAAAAATCAAATTTAATTAATCCAGCAAAATCTTCTCCAACATCATGCATATCATATCCCGTAATCACTTTTCCAGATTTTTGGTCAACTTGCAAAGGAGTGTATAAAGTTAAATCATCAGGAGCAATAACCACTCCAGCAGCATGAACAGAAATATGTCTAGCAGAACCTTCTATTTTTTGAGCCATATCTAAAATAGTTTTTGCATCTTTATCTTTTTTATATAAGTCTTTTAAATCTTCTTCTTTATCCATTGTTTCGGAAAGGGAAGTAAACATTGGAATAAGTTTTGAAATTTTGTCTCCAATTTGATAGGGAAATCCCATTGCTCTTGCAGCATCTTTTACAGAACCACGAGCAGCCATAGTTCCAAAAGTTCCAATTTGAGCTACTTTTTCAATGCCGTATTTTTCTCGAGCATAATCAAGCATTTCGTCTCTTCCATCAGAAGCAAAGTCCATATCAATATCTGGAGCTGAAGGTCTTTCGGGGTTTAAAAATCTTTCAAAAGGAAGTTTATATTCAAAAGGATTTAAATGAGTAATTTCAGTTACATATGTGGTTAATGATCCAGCTACAGATCCACGAATAGCTGTTAAAATATTTTTTTCAGCTGCGGCTTTGAGAAAATCAGCTACGATTAAAAAATAAGCAGAAAAACCTTTGTCGGCGATAACTCCAAGCTCGTAGTTCAAACGGTCAATAGCAATTTGGTCTTTATTTAATCCTCGTTTTTCTAAACCTTCAAAAGATCATTCTTTCAATCTTTGGTCAAAAGATTTTCCAGCAATTTCAGGTAATAGAGGAAAATGCCAAACTCCAAATTCTAATTCTAAATTACATTTTTCTTCTACTTCTTTTGTATTCGAAATTGCCTCTGGATTATCTTTAAAAATTTTAATCATTTCAGATTCTTTTTTCATTGAAAAGTCATCATTTTCTCGTGGTGGAGGTCCGCCAATGGAAGAAACTTCTTTTAAAACATCACGAGCTTTTTTATCTTCAGGATTTATATAATAGAAATCTGAGCTGGCAATAATTTTTCCAGATTTTTTTTGAGCAAAATTAATAATTTTTTTTTTTAATTCTTCTTGCCCTTCAATCTCGGGGTGATGAATTATTTCCATATATAAATCATTTTTAAAAACAGAATAATAAAAATCATAAACTTCATTAGCTTTTTCTAAATTATTTAAAGTTAAATGACCAGAAGTTTCACCAGAAAATTGAGGAATTATAGCCACTAAATCTTTTCCGTATTTTTCTAACAATTCTCTGTCAATTCTAGGTTTGTAGTAATAACCTTCAATAAAAGAAAGAGAGATTAGTTTCATTAAATTTTGATAACCTTTTTTATTTTTTGCTAGTAAAACAAGACGAAATTTTTTATTATCAATTCTGCCTTGTTTATCGTGACGAGTTCGTAAAGCAACATAAAAATCTACTCCGATAATGGGCTTGATATTATTTTTTTTACATTCGTTAAAAAATTTTATAGCTCCATACATTACTCCGTCATCAGTTAAAGCCATAGCCGTTGCTCCATCTTTTTTTGCAGCTGAAATAAGCTCTGGGATTTTAGGTAGGGCATTTAGAAGGGAAAAATGTGAATGAGAATGTAGATGAGTAAATTTTGACATATAGCTTTATTTTTAATCATTATACCAAATAAAAATTTATATTTAACTTTTTTTAAAACAGTACAAAATTTTTGTATTTTTTTTATTGTCATTTTTGAAATAGCTTTTTCTTTTCGTGTCATTCTTTTTTGTCTGCGTCTGTGTCTGCATCATTCCTGTGTATCTGTGTCATTCCAGAAGCGAAGCTATCTGGAATCCAGGATTGAAGCTATAAATTCTTTAAATTTTTAAAAAAATATTTTTAAAAAATATTTTAATAAATTTTTATGTTCTCTGTCTGAAAACCTGGATTCCAGATAGCTTCGCTTCTGGAATGACACAAACACAAACACAAA
>CAZDWR010000029.1:0-6256 GCA_964509275.1 uncultured Candidatus Saccharibacteria bacterium | reverse complement strand
TCTAAATAAAAAATGTTTATAAATTAATTTTTGTGTTATTATTTATTAATATTATTTTAATAGAAATTTAAAACCATAGACATTAAAAAAAAAAAACAATCTTTCAGTTAGTGATATTAGGAATATTTGGAGTTTCTGCTGTAGTCGGTTTTATATTATTTTCAACATTTGAAGCTTCTGAAGGCGCCGGTGAACTTCAAATTGGAGAAGTAGTTATATGAGGAACTATGGATAAAAGAATTGTTTCGGAAATGATTCAAAATTTAAAAAACACCAACAAATCTTTTTCAGCTGTAACCTATGTTGAAAAAAGCAAAGAAACTTATAATCAAGAAATTTTAGAAGCATTAGCTATCGGAGATTCTCCAGACCTTTTATTGTTATCTAATGATAATATTTATGGAAATATAAATAAAATATTGCCAATTCCACACGCATCATTAACTCAAAGAGATTTTATAAATCAATATTCTGATGCTTTTTCAATTTTTCTTACAAATAATGGAATATTAGCAATTCCATTTGCTATAGACCCAATGGTTATGTATTACAACAAAGATATTTTGAGATCAGTCGGAATAGTTACTCCTCCAGAAAAATGAGAAGATTTTTTTGATATGTCTAAAAAAATTACAAGATTAGATAGCAAGGAAAATATCACCCGAGCCACAATTGCTTTTGGAGAAAGTGTTAATGTAACAAATTTTAAAGAAATTTTAGTTACTTTAATGATGCAACAAGGAAATAATATTGTTTCTGAAGGTTTGGACAGATACACTTCTTTTCCTTGAGATAAAGATTTCGCATCACCAGTTCCTGGATTATTATTTTTTACAGAATTTTCAAATCAAGCAAGTTCAGTGTATTCTTGAAATAGGTCCTTGCCAGATTCTAAACAATTTTTTCTTTCAGGAAGGCTGGCGACATATTTTGGATTTGCGTCAGAAGTTAGAAATCTTCGTTTTAAAAATGCTAACTTAAATTTTGATGTAGCAGAAATGCCAACAGTAACAGGGGAGGGAAATGATTTAGGAAATAAAACTGTTTATGCGCGTACTTGAGGACTGGCAATACCAAAATCAAGTGAAGTAAATGTTGCGGGAGCATTTCACACTGCGATGGCTTTAGCCTCAAAAGATTCTCAAATTTTTTTAAGCGAAAAACTTAATTTGCCCCCAGTAAGAAGAGATTTATTGGCAGAAAGGCCTGAAGATGCTTTTATGGATATATTTTACAGGAAAGCAATTTATTCAAAATCTTTTATCAATCCAGATAGAGTTGAGGTAGATAAAATTTTTAGATTTATGATAGACTCTATCACTGGAGGCAGACAACAGCCTTTAGTTGCAGCCAGAATAGCTTTTGAAGAAATAGATAATCTTTTTAGGCGGTAGCGAATGTATGTGTCTGAGGTCGGACTTCTTAAGTGGTTGTGTAAGGACTCGTTGCGTGTGAAGTCCGATCTCTTGAAAATGTACCATGCGTCTGTCTCTGTGTCATTCCTTTGAGTCATTGCGTCTGCGTCATTCCAAAAGCTTGCTATTTGGAATCCAGGATTAAAGTTATTAAACATTAAATTTTTAAAAAATTATTTTTAAAAAATATTTTGTTAAATTTATACATTCTTTATCTTAAAACCTGGGTTCCAGATAGCAAGCTTCTGGAATGACACAGACGCAAATACAGAGGGAAACACAGATACAAACACAGACACAGACAAATAAATTAGACTATTCCCAAAATATAAAAATATATGAAAAAACTACAATTAAATAAAGAATACAACAATTTTAAACTTATTGAAAAAAAAGAATCTAAAGATATAAACTCAGTTTTTTATACTTTTATACACAATAATCTTGGAACAAAATTAATTTATATTCAAAATAGGGATAATGAAAAAGCTTTTACTGTATCATTCAAAACCCCGTCTAAAGATTCTAAAGGTTACCAACACATTTTAGAACATTCCGTTCTTCGTTCTTCAAAAAAATATGATTTTGGTAATAAAGAAGTATTTTCAGAAATTCTTAGAAAATCTATGCCGGTTTTTCTTAATGCAGCTACTTATCCCGATAAAACAACTTATCCTTTTTCTACAACTTTAGAGTCAGAGTTTTTTAAAATTATGGATATTTACAATGATGCAGTTTTTAATCCGTTATTGTTGGAAAATGAAAACTTTTTTAGACAAGAAGGATGACGATGAGATAAAAATAAAAAGGGAAATTATTTTATTAATGGAGTAGTTTTTAATGAAATGAAAGGTAGAATGTCTTCAATCGAAGTTACTGCAGAAACAGAATTATTTAGCAAAATATTTCCAAATACAGAATATAAACATAATTCAGGAGGAGATCCAGATAAAATTTCTGATTTAAAATATGAAGATTTGGTAAAATACCACAAAGAATATTACAATCCAAGTAATGCTACTTTTTTAATATATGGTAATTTAGATATTTTTAAAGTTTTAGAGAAGATAGATAAGAATTTTTTAGTTAATTTTAAAAAAGTTAAAAAAGCTCCAAAGACCGAGTTGCAAAAAAGATTTAAAACTAAAAAATATTATAAAAGTTTCTTTCCAGTATCTAATGCCAAAAAAAGCTCTCTACTAGCATTGGGATTTTTAGGAGAAGTGTCTAAAAAAACTGAAGAGAATTTTGTTATATCAGTTTTACTTTCTTTAGTACTTAATCAAAATTCACCAGTTTATAAAACTTTAATGGATTCTAGATTAATGTCAAATATATCAAAATATTACGAAAAAGATATTTTAGAAGAGTCTGCAGTTATATTTTTTTCAGGCATAGATGCAAAAGATAGAAAAAAAATAGAAGATATTTTAGAAAAATCATTGTTAGAAATAGTAAAAAATGGAATTCCAAAAAACATTATTAATGAAATTTTAAATGTTTTAGAATATGGAATAATTAACGAACAATATACAACTGGGAGGGGATTAAAAATTATTGATAATATTTTGAGATTAGATTTATATAATTTTAATTTCTATGATAATTTTGAATATAGAAAAAAAATTTTATATCTTAAAAATGTCATAAAAAATAAAGGTTTGGAAAAGTTAATAGTAAAATATTTTATAAAAAACAATCACACAGTTTCTTTGTTGATGGATGCAAAAAAAGATTTTAATCCTTATCCAAAATTAACAAAAAAAATTGAAAGCATAAATACGGAAAAAGATAAAAAAAAATTGGAAGATATAAATTTATCAATTGCTCAATTCAAAGAATACCAAGAAAAAGAAAATCCTCAAAATATTAGTGAACTTATACTCCCACCAAAAAATAAAGATTTACCAAAAAATCCTAAAAAATATAAAGTTTCAGCGAGCAATGATAAAAGATATTTTTTTAAAAAAATATCATCAAAAGAAATTTCAGCTTGTAGTTTTCTGTTTGATGGAAATGTTGTAAAAAAAGAAGATATTCAATACCTAAAATTTTTGACAAGTGTTTTGCCAAAACTAGCTCCTTTAGATTTGGATAGAGAAAAATTTGTTGAAGAAATTTCTCTAAATACGGCGGACTATAGTTTTTCATTAGTCTTTTACACGACAAAAAGTAAACAAATAAAATTAAAAATAGTAATGGATTTAAATTTTTTAAATTCTAAAGAAGATAAAATATTTTCTATGTTAAGTGAATTATTTTCGGGAGTATTTTTTGATAAAAAAATAATATTACAAGAAATAGATAAAAATTTAGATAGTATAAAAAATTCTTTAGCAGCTTATGGAAATTTTTACACAAGCCTGAGGTCTTTATCAAAAGTTTCAGAAATTGATTATCTTAAAGAACAAATCGCAGGAATAGAATATTATTTTTTCTTGAAAAAATTAAAAAAAGAAATTAATAATGATTTTGATTTAATTATTGATAAATTTAAAACTATTTTTTCATCAGTTTTTGTTAAAAATGATATAAAAATTTCTCACTCAGCAAACAAAAAAAATATTAATTTAAATAAAAAACTTAATCTTCAGAGTAAAAAACAAAAATCTTATATTTATAATTTTTCTTTAAAAAAAGAAAATGAAGCTTTGGTTTTTGATGGATTGAGTAATTCTTTTAATTCAATTGCAGGAATAATAAAAAATCCGAAAATAGATATAAATAAGATGGTTACTTTAGAGAGTTTTTTGAGATATGGTTTTTTGTGAGATAAAATAAGAGAAGAGGGTGGGGCTTATGGATCGGGAATTTCTTTAAATACAAGAGAAAAAACTTTGTGTACTAATTCTTATATGGATTCTAGAATAGAGGGAACTTATACTGATTATTATAAAATAGGAAATCATTTAAAAAGTAGTCTTTTAAATGATTTTCAGAAAGATGGAATTATAGCAAAATCTTTGAATAGTTTTATTCAACCAGAAAGTGAAATTGTTGAATCTGAAAAAGTTTTATGATTAGATATTTTAGAAACAGATTATCAAAAAAGAGCAAAAAAGATGGATATTATTAAATCTTTCAAAAATAATGATTTTCAAAAAATGGCTAATGATGTGGAAAAAACTTTAAAAAGTGGAGTGAAAGTAACATTGGCATCAAGTGATAATATTAAAAATAATAAAAAATTATTTGATATAATTACTGTTATTGAGTAACTTTATTAGCAAACGAAACGAGCGTCGGAAAAAGAAATGAAGTGTAACGGAATTTCTTTTTCTGACCGAGTGAGTGAAGCTAATATAGGATCAATACCTCGGAGCTTGCTCCGAAAAAGAATGAGTTTACGAGTGCATTTTAATACCTCGTTAGCTTGCTGCGAGGATCCTTTATTTCTTATAAAATGAACAAAAGTAAAAATATAGAAAAAATTTATAAGGTTTTTTTAAAGAAAAAATCTGTAAAGATAGATAGTAGAAAAATAAAAAAAGGTGATATTTTTTTTGCAATTTCTGGTCAAAATTTTAATGCCAACACTTTTGCTAAAAATGCTTTAAAAAATAATGCAGAACTTGTTATTTTAGATGATGAAAAGACATTTAAACAATTGATAAATTCAGTTGAGTTTATTGAGAATAAAAACAAAATTATTTTAGTAGATAATTGCTTAGAAACTTTACAAAATTTAGCAAAAAAATACAGAAGTGATTTGAAAATTCCTTTTTTAGGGATTACAGGGAGTAACGGTAAAACAACAACAAAAGAATTAGTTAGAGATGTTTTAATGAAAAAATATAATGTTTTAGCTACCGTTGGTAATTTAAATAATCACATTGGAGTTCCTTTAACTATTTTGTCTATTAATGACAAGCATAATTTTGTCATTATAGAAATAGGTGCAAATCATATGGGAGAAATAAAAAGTTTGATTAATATTGTTAATCCAGATTTTGGAATTATAACCAATATAGGATTGGCACACATAGGAGAATTTGGTTCTGAAAAAAATATTTTTAAAGCTAAAAGGGAATTATATGATGGAATATTTAAAAATAATAAAAAGATTTTTTTAAATAAAGATGACCAAATGTTGAAAAAAGCTTCAGAAAAAATTTTAGATAAAAATAAAATATTTTATTTAAAAGGGGAAGTTTTAAAATCAGATAAATTTCTTGAAGTCAAAATAAATAATTTAAAAATAAAAACTAAATTAGTCGGTCAGTATAATGTATTTAATTTACAAGCAGCGTACACGGTGGGAAACTTTTTTAAAGTAGAAGAAAAAAAAATAGTACAAGCTTTAAAAAATTACATTCCTAAAAATAATCGTTCGGAAATATTGGAAACAAAAAATAATAATGAAATAATTTTAGATTGTTATAATGCAAATCCTAGTAGTATGAAATTAGTTATAGAATCTTTTGGAAAAAATAAAACAAAAAAAGAGAAAGTTTTTATTTTAGGACAGATGGGGGAGTTGGGAAAATTTTCTTCAAGAGAACACAAAAAAGTCTTAGAACAAATTTCTAAAATTTCTGGAAAATATTTTTTGGTTGGAGAAGAATTTTTAATGTTTGAAAAAGAATTTTCAAAAAATAAATATTTTAAATTTTTTGGAAAAACTGATGAATTAAAAGAATTTTTAAAAAAAAATAAACTAAAAAATTATTTAGTTTTAATAAAAGGGTCAAATACGATGAAACTGTTTGAATTAAATGATAAAAATATTTTGTAAATATATAAAATAGAATTGTTGTTTCAGATTGTTTCAGAAACAATTCCTTTTTGTCTGTGTCATTGTGTCTGTGTCATTCCGGGAACGCAGTTACCCGGAATCCAGG
>CAZDWR010000028.1:0-6339 GCA_964509275.1 uncultured Candidatus Saccharibacteria bacterium | reverse complement strand
AAAATACAACAAAACCGAGATAAATCTCGATTTTGGTATTTTGTGCGAATGCTAGTATTGGTCACCCAGCATGGAATGCAAAGACAATAATACTGCATTCTCATGCGCGCGACCCCGTCACTTGTGATTTTGTTCTGAAATTTTTTCAAAAACAATGGAACAAAAATTTCGAACAAAATATACTTCGTTTTTTCAATTCCTAGCATTCGCTACAAAATACAACAAAACCGAGATAAATCTCGATTTTGGTATTTTGTGCGAATGCTAGGAATTGAACCTAGGACCTCGTCATTATCAGTGACGCGCTCTAACCATCTGAGCTACACTCGCATTATTTTATTTTAATACTTAATAATCTAAAAATACTTTTTTTAATTATCGCGCTTTTGCGCTCGCTGACTTTATCCTTGATCTGAGCTACACTCGCATATTTTTTCTTTCAATTTTTATATAAAAATATTTACTTTCAAAGTATATCAAAAAAAGGAAAAATTTCAATAATAATCTAAGAATCATAGTTTTTAGAAAAATATTTTATACGAAGAATTTTCTAGAGATTTAAACATTTTGTGGCTTTAATTCTGGATTCCGGGTAACTTCGTTCCCGGAATGACACAGGCACAGTGACACAGACGCACGATACAGAAAAATAAATACAATGATGAAAAGTTTCTTAAATCAAAATATGTTAAAATATTAAAATAATGAAATCATTCTTTTATTTATTTATAGTCTTACTATTTTCCATTTCAGGAAATGTTTTTGCCGTAGACTTAATACAGCAAGAATATATTAAGGGAAAAATTATAGAGATTATAAGTGTTCATGAAGAATCTATAGCTTTTGGTGAAACATCAGTCAAAGTTCAAACTTTAAAACTTGAACTAGAAAGTGGAAAAAAAATAGAAATTAAAAATGACTTGGGAATATTAGATCTTGGAGATAAAATTTTTTTATCTCATGTTCAGCATCAAGGAGAAAGCTTTTACACGGTAAGGGATATTGATAGAAGCAATTATTTAATGTTATTATTTTTTTTATTTATTGCTGTAGTTTTGTTTTTTGGCAAAAAACAAGGCTACAAGTCTTTAATATCTTTAGTTATTTCTTTTACTATTATTTTTTATGTTTTTATACCCGCCCTTCTGGCAGGTCATTCGCCTTTATTTGTGGGCTTGCCAATTATAATTTTGTTAATGACTTTCGTGGTATATTTTACCCACGGATTTAAAAAAGTATCAACAGTGGCTATTTTAGGCATTTCAATTTCCCTTATTATTACTTCGATATTATTATCGTTTTTTATATACAAAACAAAACTATCTGGATTTTTTAGCGATGAAGCAACTTTTTTAAATATAGCAACTGGCGGTGATTTAGATATGAAAGGTTTACTATTCGCAGGTATTTTAGTTGGGATCATTGGAATTTTAGATGATATATCCATTACACAATCTTCTGTAGTTTATGAAATGAAAAGTATTTCTAACAAATTATCTAAAAAAGAAGTATGAAAAAAATCCATGAATGTAGGAAGACATCATATGGGTTCACTTATAAATACACTTATTTTAGCCTACATTGGAGTTACTTTGCCACTAATACTGTATCTGTCTACCAAGGGAGATGGTTTTTGATTTACAATTAATCAAGAACCTTTGGCTACAGAAATTGTAAGGGCTTTAATTGGAAGCATAGGATTAATTATAACTGTTCCGATTACAACTTATCTGGCTATTTTATTTTTTTCAGATAAAGATAAATAATTTTATTATTCTTTTTTGGATTAAAGTTTGAAACTGGAAGTTTTTTCTTTGTGTCTGTGTAATTTTGTATTAATTTTTCTAGCTATGCATTGGTTTTTTTTGCGTCTGTGTCATTCCAGAAGCGTAAGCTATCTGGAATCCAGGTTTTAAGACATAAAAGATATAAATTTAATAAAGTGTTTTATATAGATAATTTTGTGAATATTTACACGCTTTCTGACTTTAATCCTGGATTCCAGATCAGATAGCTTCGCTTCTGGAATGACACAGACGCAAAGGAATGACACAGATGCAGACGCAAAGCTCACAAAAAAACATTTCCGAGATGACATAGAGGAAAAAATTATTTCCAAAATTTATCCTATTAATTTTATAAATTTATGTTATAATATTGATTAATATTGTAAAACTAACTTTTGGTCAGGAGATTAAGGAAACAAAAATTAGTTTAAAAAAATTAAACTAATTTTTTTAATATGAAAAATTTTATCAAACTAATATGATAAAACAATGGTTTTTCAATATGTCTTATATAAAATATTATGCAAAATAAAAAATCAGCGCCATTTAGAGGTGCATCAAAAAAAAATGTCGGGGGAAAAGGAAAATTTAATAATCGTTCGGGCGGAGGGAGTGGAAAAAGCCCATTTAAGAGTAGAGGTGGCGGGGGACGAGGTGGTTCAAAAAATATAGGCAGGGGAAGAAAAAAAGATTTAAACCCAAAATTATTTATCAAAACTGCAAAACCAGTAGAAGAAACTAAATACCAACCGACAAGAAAGTATTCAGAAATGAATTTACATCCTAAGTTAGAAAAATCATTACTTTCTATTGGTTTTGAATTTCCCACAGAAATTCAAGATAAAACAATTACTCAGGCAATAAATTCTAAAAACATTTTGGGAATTGCAGACACTGGAACAGGTAAAACTGGAGCTTTTTTAATACCAGTTATAGATAGACTTTTAAAAGAAAATAGAGATTTCAGAACATTAATTGTTTTGCCAACAAGAGAACTGGCAATGCAAGTACAAAAAGATTTACAGTCGATGACTAGAGGTTTTGGAATATTTTCAGTTTGTTTAGTTGGAGGAACACCAACTTTTAAAGATGTTAAGAAACTTAAATATAAAAATCAGATAATCATTGGAACACCTGGAAGATTAATGGATTTAACAGAAAAAGGCGCATTAAAATTAGATAAAACAGAAGTTTTAATTTTAGATGAATTTGACAGAATGTTGGATATGGGATTTGTAAATGATATTAGATTTTTAATTAAACATATTAAAAATTTGAAACAAACAATGCTTTTTTCAGCAACCTATAATAAAAAATTAAAACCTATTATTGATGAAGTTGTAGAAAGGCCTTTTGAAGCTATGACTAATTCAGGTTTAAAGTCGAGTGATAATGTAGAGCAAGATATTGTTTCGGTGAAAAGAGGGGAATCTAAATTAGATATTTTGGTAGATATGATTGGTAGAGAAGCTTTTGAAAAAGTAATTGTTTTTGCAGAAACTAAAAGAAATGTCGATAGAGTTTACAAAAATCTTAAAGATGCAGATATTAAAGTAGAATACATTCACGGAGATAAAGTTCAGAGGTCAAGAGAATTTTCGTTAAAAAATTTCAAAAATGGAAAAGCAAATGTCTTGGTAGCTACTGATGTTGCCGCTAGAGGTTTAGATATAAAAGGAGTAACACACGTTATTAATTATGATGCACCTAAAGATTATGATACTTATATTCATAGAATAGGACGAACTGGAAGGGCTGGAAATACTGGAAATGCTTTTACTTTTGTAAATTAATAATAATTTAAATTAAATAAAACCTAGATTTTCTTAAGAATCTAGGTTTTTTATGTTTGTGTCTGTGTCTGTGTCATTCCAGAAGCGAAGCTATCTGGAATCCAGATTTTAAGATATAGAACATATAAATTTAATAAAATATTTTGCAAGGATGATTTTATAAAAAATTATTCCCTAGATAACATAAATTCTGGATTCCAGATCAGATAGCTTCGCTTCTGGAATGACACAGACACAGACATAAAAAAACAAGCCTTGCTTGTTTTTATTTTATATTTACCTAGTTACTATTTATTAAGTAAGCGGAAGTGCCGATCCTTCTCCAGCAAATTTAGTTTCTGCCCAACCCATAAATAAACCTATAATCACTCCATCAAATAATACTCAAAATGGAGAAGATAACCCCATTCAAGAAAGTATATTTGATTCTAATATTAATTCAATTGACGAATAACTAAGCAAGATATACATAAGTGTAAATATAAGCCCTATTACAGCCCCGCGTATTCACCATTGCATTTTGAATTTAAAGATTGGATGATAATCAAATATTCCCACAAGCCCCAACGTGAATCCCATCATCACAAAAGTAATTAAAGTCCCAAAACCGAACATCGAAAATAAAGAAAAACCGAACAGTGGCAAAAAAGCTATTGAAATAATCCCCACAACTAAACCGATTATAACCCCAATAAATATCCGCCCTGTTATTGAATGAATTTTAAACATATTTTTATATAATTAATGCATTAATAATGCAATTAAATAATAACAACTTTTGTGTTTTTTCGCAATAAAAAATATTAAAATAAGGTATAATATTAGCAATATGAAGTATTTAGCAGTTGATTATGGAAAAAAAAAAATAGGCTTGGCTATCTCGAATTTTGAAGAAACTGTAGCAATGCCTTTTGGTATTATTAAAAACAATGAAGATTTTAAAGAAGAATTTATAAAAATAGTTTTAAAAAGTCATGTTGAAGAAATAGTTATAGGACAATCTTTTGATTTATCTGGAAAAGAAAATTCAATACAAAAAGATATAGAATTATTTGGAAATTTTGTTAAAGAAATAGGCTTAAAGGTGCATTTTGTTAATGAGGTTTTTACCTCAATGGAGGCAAAATGAGGAACAGAAAAAGAAATTCGACGATCAGAAAAAAAAAGCAAAAAAAAGCAAAAGAACATTTTAATAGATGATAAAGCTGCTTCAATGATTTTAAGAACTTTTTTAGAGAAAAAAAACAATTAAAAATCTGGACTTACGGATAGAAGTAAATAATACTCTATCTTTACATAAAACCAAATTCAAACAGACTCAAGGAGGATTTTAACAGACTACTTTTAATTCTTAGAAAAAAGCAATATAAATATGTTATAATTTTTCTATGCATAAAAATAAAAAATTTTTAATTATTTTAACAATAATTATTTCTACTATAATTATTTATATGTCAATGTCTTTATATAGTACTAGGGAAGTGGGCTATGTAGAAATATTAATATAAAAAGAAGTAATTTGTTAATTACTCCGAAAGTTTAAAAAAAACTAAAACAAAATTAAATATGAAAAAAAATAAATTAAGATTCCAGAAAGGACTAATTAAAGAAATAATTGTAATAATAGCTGTCATTTTTATTTTAGCTTATTTTAATATAGATCCAGAATTTTTATGAGAAAAGGTAGTAGGTGCTTGAAATTATTTAATTAATTTACTGTCATTTTAGTTTTTAAAATAACATATTGTGCGACAGTTTATTATCTTTGATAAGATTAAATATTATATTTTTTTGTACAAGATTGTTTTTAAATTTAACACAAAAATTTAAGTCAAAAATGGCTCTTTAAAGATTATTTAGGTACTAACACCAGCCATAAAACAAAATGAAAGCAAACTCAAAGCCGAGGCAATTAAAAATATATTGTAAATGTGAATTAAAGCTCTTAAATCATAAAAAAGGACCTGGCAGGAGTCTAATAACTAAAAATTACACTGATGTAGTTTGCAATAATTTTGAAAAATAAAATTCAGGTATTTTTTGTACAAAATGTAAAAAAAGATTTTCAACTGTGCAATTAATTGGAGGAAAATATGTTAATAAAAATAAATCAAGGTCAATTGGGGAATTAGTTAGAGGTTAAAAACATTTATTTCAAAATAGGATACAATGCTTATTTAGGTAATCATAATTGTTTAAAAAAGAACTTAATTAAACGAGATATTGGTTATTTGTCGCAAAAGGTATATTGTGCGACAACACTATATATAAGCTAACAGCCCTGTATCTTGGAAAAATTAAAATATTTTTTTTAAACGGTTTGTAATTTCAAGCCTGGATCACGGGGATAGCTGTAGCTCTGCATTAGTGTTTCTAGGCTCAGGACATCGCCAAGAAAGCACGTCATTTGCACCCACTCACTTCGTTCGTGGGCAAACTCTCCGCTTCCGAGATGACACAGCGTGTTCACGTTTGTGTTTGTTGTCTGTGTCATTCCTTTGTCTCTGTGTCTGCGTCATTCCAGAAACGCAGTTATCTGGAATCCAGGTTTTTTATTGTTTTTAAAAAACTTAAAATATATATTTTTAATGTTTAGTAACTTCAATCCTGGATTCCAGATAGCTTACGCTTCTGGAATGACACAGACGCCAATACACGATGCAATGACACAGACACAGAGCCAGACTTTGTATTTGTGTCTGTATCATTCCTTTGTCTCTGTGTCTGCGTCATTCCAGAAACGCAGTTATCTGGAATCC
>CAZDWR010000027.1:0-6533 GCA_964509275.1 uncultured Candidatus Saccharibacteria bacterium | reverse complement strand
ATGACACAGACGCAAAGGAATGACACAGACACAACTAAACTGGTAATTATTTTACTTTTAAAAAATAAGTGATAAAATGACTTAGATTAAAAATTAATTAAATAAATAAAAAATATGGAAAAAACACAAACAGAATTACTAGTAAAAATATCATTGGGACTAGGAATTGTAGCAATCTTGATGAGCGCATTTGCAATTTTTAATTTTAACGAGAAAAATTTTGATATCTTGGCAGAAGGATACGCAGAAAGACTAGAAGCAAAAATGGAAGAAGAAGAAAGGGCATCTGTGGCCGAAGGATTAAAACCTATTTCAGAAAATGAACATATCTTTGGGTATAAAAATGCAGAAATTACTATTTTTGAATATTCAGATTTTGAATGCCCATTCTGTAAAAGATTTTCTGGAACACCATCGGGAGTAGTAGAAAATTCAGGCAAGAAAGTGAATTTTGTTTACAGGCATTTTCCTATTTCTGGAATGAATTCTTTGGCGGCGAAACAAGCACATGCTGTAGAATGTGCTGGAGAAATTTCTGGCAGTGAAAAATTTTTCAAATTTAAAACAGAAATTTTTAAAAAGACTAATTCTGCAGGAAACGGAATGGAAGAATCTGGACTTTTTGATATTGCTAAAAATTTAAATATTGATATAAATGAATTTAGGGCTTGTATGGATGAGAATAGACATATGAAAAAAATTGAAGATGATATTGCTTCAGGAATGGAAGCAGGGGTTAAAGGAACACCAGGAGTTATTATTAGAAATAATAAAACTGGAGAAGTAAGGATAATGCGTGGAGCTGTACCAGCGGAAACTATAGAAGAAGCTATTTTGGAATTATCAAAATAATAAAATATAATATTATTTTTTCTAAAAAAAACGAACTAGGTTCGTTTTTTTATTTTCTGTTTTTAAAAGCTTCGCTTAAGGTTACGATATCAGAGTATTCTATTTCAGAACCAAGAGACAATCCTTTTCCTAGCTCAGTTATATAAATTTCTTTTTCCAAACAAATATCTTTGATTATATTTTTAATATAATCTTTGGTAATATCTCCTTCAGGATTAAGTGATAAAGCAAAAATTATTTCTTTTAATTCGCCAGTTTTTAACATAGGAATAAAATTAGTTAAGGGAATTTTTTCTTCTGGTTTTTTTTCTGTTAATTTTAATTTTTTTTCAATTAAATAATATTGTCCATCTCAAACACCTAAAGATTCGATGTTTTCAAAATCAGCTGTTTTTTCAATAATTAATATTTTTGTTTTGTCTCTTCTTTGATCAGAACATATATCGCAAGCGTCATTAAAATTTTCAGATTGATAAAAACGGTTGCATTTAGAACATTTTTTTAATTCATTTTTTATTTCAGAAATATATTTTGCCATTTCTTGTAAATATGACTTATTTTTATAGAGCAATGATTGAACAAACCTTTTTGCCTGTCTAGGTCCAACTCCTGGAAATTCTCTAAAAAGTTCTTCAAGTTTTTCTTTTTTGTACATAATATAAAATTTATCTATGTTATTTAAAACATTGCCACGCTAGGAATAGAGCACTAATTTTTAGTGCAAAATAATATTTTAAAATATTTATCTTAAAATAAATACACCAAAGGAAGTGCAATCATAGATAGTATTGTGAAGGTACCAATTACAATTCAAATAATTTTAATAGTTTTTTTTGATTTCTTGCCGTACATAATGTTAGAATGATAACATGAAAGTTAGAAAAAAAAAATTAATTAAAATATACCTTGCTTTAGTAGTCGTAATTATTATTATTGTTTTTGTTATTTTAGAAAATTTAAACCTCTTTTCAAAATATAAAGAATTAGATGTCCGTAACGATAAAATTATAAGCAAAATAGAAAATGAAGAGGAAAAAAGGGAAAAAACAGAAGAGGATTTGTTTTTTCTAAAAACAGAAGAGGGACAAGAAAGATTATTAATAGAAAAAAAAAATTTCAAAAGACCTGGAGAAAAAGTTATTAAAATTTTAGATTTCTAATTTTGGATCACAAATAATTAGTTTTTGTTTGTGTTTGTGTAAATTTGTATT
Organism: uncultured Candidatus Saccharibacteria bacterium; assembly: GCA_964509275.1. Classification (GTDB taxonomy): domain Bacteria; phylum Patescibacteriota; class Minisyncoccia; order Phycocordibacterales. Next base: position 4,470 of record CAZDWR010000027.1, on the reverse strand, counting down.
CCTTTGTGTCATTCCGGGAACGCAGTTACCCGGAATCCAGGATTGAAGTTGTAAATCGTTTAAATCTTTAGAAAAATATTTTTAAAAAATGTTTTGTTAAGTTTACAGGTTCTTTGGCTTAAAACCTGGATTCCAGATAGCTTCGCTTCTGGAATGACACAGACACAGACACAAAACAGTATTGTTTTTAAAATTTGATTATTCCTGGTTCAAACTTTAATCTAAGCAACATTCCATAACATTCGTTTTATTATGTTACAATATTTAAATGTTACATTTTCATATTATCAGTATTTTCCCAGAAACTTTTGATTCTTATTTCAGTCAATCTATTTTAAAACGAGCTGTTTTAAATAAAAAAATAGCAGTTTCTTTTTATAACCCAAAAGATTGGGCGGAAATTTCTAATAATCCAGACTTATCAGAACCTATTGATGACAGGCCATTTGGAGGAGGTCCAGGAATGGTTTTAAAGGCCGAACCATTTTTAAAGTCTATTGAAAAAGCTTTAAAAAATTCTAAGAATAAAAATCCTAAAATTATTTATTTTTCGCCGCGTGGGAAAATTTTTGATACAAAAATGGCAAAAGAAATTGCTAAAGAAAGTTTGGAAATAAAATCAGAAAATAAAATTCTAGAATTTTTAAAAAAAGGTTTTATTAAAAAAAAATTAACAGATATTATTTTAGTTTCAGGAAGGTATGAAGGAATTGACTCAAGAGTTCAGGAAATTTATAAAGGAGAAGAGGTGTCAATCGGAGATTTTGTTTTAACTGGTGGAGAATTACCAGCGATGGTTTTGGTTGATGCCATTTCTAGACAAATTCCAGGAGTTTTAGGAAATTTTAATTCAAGAGAAGAAGAAAGAATTTCGGCAGGAAAGTATTACACGCGGCCCGAAAAAATATCCTGAAAAGGAAAGGATTTTGAGGTTCCAAAAGTTTTACTTTCAGGAAATCATTCGGAGATTGAAAAATGAAAAAAAGAGAATAATGCTATATTCTAAAATAGATTTGTAGTAGAGCTTAAAAAATAAAAATTAAATTGAAACTATATGAAAAAAGTAAATTTTAAAAACAATGCTGTTTTGTGTCTGCATCTGTGTCATTCCAGAAGCGAAGCTATCTGGAATCCAGGACCTGTGTTACTCAGAAAATAATTTTTCACAAAATTTTTCTTACAAAATACTTTATCAAATTTATTCGCTCTATGTTTCAAAACCTGGATTCCAGATAGCTTCGCTTCTGGAATGACACAGACACAACTACACAAACACAAATAAAAAAATAACAAAAAATTTATAATATTTTGTCAAAAAAACTTACAGGTTCAAGCTTTAATCTAAGTTATTATTTCTCAAAAGTTTTAAAAAATGTTAAAATAAAAGTTATGACAATAAAAAAAGATCATAAAGAAAAAAAGGTAACAGAGAAAAAAGTAGAAAAATCAGTTGAGAAAAAGAAAAAAAATGATTCAGTGTCCAAAGAAAAAGAAAAAAAATTATCGGATTTAGAAAAAACAATTAATGAGATTCAAGGGAAGTTTGGGGAAGATTCTATTATGAAAATGGGAGATGTATCTAATGTTGATATAAATGCTATTTCAACGGGATCAATAGGAATTGATAATGTTTTAGGTATTGGAGGGCTTCCAAGGGGACGTGTTATTGAAATTTATGGACCAGAATCTTCGGGTAAAACAACACTTGCTTTACATGTTGTCGCCGAAGCTCAAAAAAAAGGAGGACTTGCATCTTTTATAGATGCCGAGCATGCGATGGATCCTGTTTATGCTAAAAAATTGGGGGTGAATATTGATGAACTTTTAATTTCTCAACCAAATTCTGGAGAACAGGCTTTGGATATTGTAGATGCGCTGGTTAGAGGTGGAGAAATGGACGTAATCGTAATTGATTCAGTTGCGGCTTTAACACCAAGAGATGAAATAGAGGGAAATATGGGAGATTATCATGTGGGGAAACATGCTAGATTAATGTCACAAGCTTTGAGAAAATTAACATCGATAGTAGCAAATTCAAAAACAGTGGTTATTTTCATTAATCAAATCAGAATGAAAATTGGAGTTATGTTTGGATCTCCAGAAACTACAACAGGAGGAAATGCTTTGAAATTTTATTCTTCAGTCAGAATTGATATTAGAAGAATTGCTCAAATTAAAAAAGGTGATGATGTTGTGGGTGGTCGGCATAGAGTTAAAATTGTAAAAAATAAAGTGGCTCCTCCTTTTAAAGTAACCGAATTTGATTTAATTTATAATGAAGGAATTTCTCAAGAAGGTGAAATAATTGCTCTGGGAGAAAAATTTGGAATAATAGAAAAAAGAAAAGCAACATATTGATTTATTCCAGAAGGAGAAGAAGAGGAAAAAATGGGTGTTGGATATGACAATACCAGAAAATGATTAAAGGATAATAAAAAACAAAAATCTGTTGCTTTAAAACTTATTAGACAGGGAATGAAAGAAGAAACTAGTTAGTTGTTTTCAGGCAAGTCTATTATAAAAATATTTTTTTTGTAATACTTTAATTCTTCAATAGATTCTTGGATATCGTTTAAAGCGTTGTGAGTATTTTCCTTTTTAAATTTTGGAAGATTAGGATATCATTTTTTTGATAATTCTTTTATTGTTGAAACATCAATAATTCTGTAATGAAAATAAGATTCAAGTTCAGGCATATTTTTGTAAAGCATTCTTTTGTCTTGACCAACGGAATTACCACACAGAGGTGAAGTTTCAGCTAAAGTTCATTTTTTTAAAAAACTTAAAACTTCACTTTCTGCCTTTTGCATTGTTATTGAACTTTTTAAGCATTTTTCAATAAGCCCTGTTTTGTTATGATGTTTAGTATTTCACTTATCCATATTATTTAGAATTTCAGGATTAGTTTTTATGGCTAAGTTTGGACCTATGGTTAAAATATTTAAATTATAATCAGTAATCATAACAGCAATTTCAAGAATTTGATTTGTTTTAAAATCAATTCCAGAAAATTCTAAATCTATTCAAATTAAATTATTTTTTTTATCATTCATAAAATAAATAATAACATATATTTTGGTTTAAAAATTTTGATTATTTTTTTTCTGTGTCATTCCAGAAGCGAAGCTATCTGGAATCCAGGACTTGTGTTGTGTAGAGTATAAATATTCACAAAATTTTTCTTACAAAATACTTTTTTAAATCTTGTACCCAAGCCTCATCGGGTATTATATGTTCTCTAAAAACCTGGATTCCAGATAGCTTCGCTTCTGGAATGACACAGATACAGACACAAAACTTAATCAAGAAATGTTATAATATAATTATATTATGAAAATAAACAAAGCAGAATTTATAAAAGGAATAAGAGGCACGGATGAAATTCTTGAAAAAGATATTTTACAAATTGCATTTTACGGTCGTTCAAATGTTGGAAAATCATCAAGCATAAATGCTGTTCTCGGTAGAAATAGTTTAGTTAAATCATCGGGAACACCTGGTAAAACAAAAGAAATAAATATTTTTGAAGTTAATGAAACATTTCATGTTGTAGATTTACCTGGATACGGTTATGCCAAAATTTCAGAAACAGAAAGGGAAAAGCTAAGAAAGCTTATTAAGTGGTATATTTTTGATTGCCCAGTTAAAAATAGAATAAATATTTTAGTTCTTGATGGAAAAGTGGGATTAACTGAAATGGATAATGAAATTTTAGATGCTTTTAAAGAATTGGGAGAAAAAGTTTTTATTTTAATGAATAAAACAGACAAGCTTAAGCAAAAAGATTTATCAAAAAATTATAAAAAATTAAAAAATTTAGTAGATTCTAGAGCTGATATTATTATTTTTTCAGCAAGTAGGAAAAATGGAGTTAGTGAATTTTGAAAAAATTTTAAGAGTTTATAGTTTTTTTGAAGTATTTTTTTGTGTCTGTGTCATTCCGGGAACGAAGTTATCTGGAATCCAGGATTTATGTTGTTCAGAGAATAATTTTTCACAAAATTCTTCGCATAAAATACTCTATTAAATTTACACGTTCTCTGCATCAAAACCTGGATTCCAGATAGCTTCGCTTCTGGAATGACACAGACGCGTGACACAATAAAAAAAACTTATAAAGTAAAACAAACACAAAAAAAGTTTTCCACATCTAAAAAAAATGTGATAATATTTTTTATTTTTTTTAGGTATAATATAAGGTATCTTAATAGTAGTTTTAATAAATTATTTTTAGGTTATTAATATGCAGTATTTGGTTAAAAAAAGAGCGACCAAAATTCAATTGTTTAAAAAGCTCTTTAAATATGAAAATATATTAGAAAATATAATTTTATTTCACTCGGACAAAATTAACCAAAGAGAGCAGTCCGGGTTTGCTTAATTTAGTCTCTCGTTTCAATAAAATTATATTAGTGAATATAATTTCATCTCACTCGGCTTGTTAAACACGAGAGCACAGCCGAGTCGTGT
>CAZDWR010000026.1:0-6677 GCA_964509275.1 uncultured Candidatus Saccharibacteria bacterium | reverse complement strand
CAGATAGCTTCGCTTCTGGAATGACACAGACGCCAACACACGATGCAATGACACAGACACAGCCACAAAGAAAAAACTTCCAGATTCAAACTTCAATCTAAATTTTCCTTGAATAAATTAATGTAATTTTAAACCTCAAAAATTTCTAATTTTTCTATTGCTTCCAGTAGAATATCCCCGTCATTCAACTTAAGCTCTTCTTTTTTAGTATATTCTATTTTAGCTTTAGTTGCTGGTTTTTCTGGGACGAATAAAGAACAGGTATCTTCATGAGGTTCTTCTGAAATACTTAAAGTTCCTATTTTTCTGGCTAAATCCATAATTTCAACTTTATCATAAGTTAATAATGGTCTAAAAATTATTTTTCCTGTATTGTCTAAAACTTCTGAAACTGTTATTATATTTTCTGTTGTTTGACTGGCTACTTGACCCAAAGAATCTCCACTTATAAAAACTTCTATTTGTTTTTTATTTTCTTTCTCAATATCTGAAATCATTTTTGCCATTTTCAAAAATGCCCTTCTCTGCAAAACAATCGAAAGTTTTCTATCAGCATTTTTTACAATATTTTTTTGAACAGCAATGATTGGAATTAAATATAATTTAATATTTTTTTGAAATTTTGAAAGTTCTTTGATTAATCTTTTTACTTTTTCTATTGATTCTTTGCTTGTTTGAGGGACTGAATGAAAATGCACAGCCGTAATATTCAAACCTCGTTTCATAGCCAAAAAAGCAGCAACTGGAGAATCTATTCCTCCAGAAAATAAAGCAATAGCATTTCCAGTGCTTCCTATCGGCAATCCCCCGACAGCTTTTTTTTTATTTAAAAAAATAAATGACCTTCCTTGTTTTACCTTAATATTTATTTTTAAATCTGGATTATCTAAATTTACTGTCAAATCGTTTTCTATTTCTTTAAAAGCTTTTCAAACTGCCGACCCAGTATTAATATTTATATCTTTTGTTTTTATTTTTATACCTTTATCATTTTTTTCAGTTGCAATTCCAAAAGTTTTTAAACAAGCAAGGCTTGTGCCTTGGTGATTATCTTCGTTCAAGCCTTGCTTGTTTGAAAATTGTTTTTGATTAAAAAATCAATCTATGGCCATTTCTGCAGCAAGATTTGAAATTTCTTCTAAATCAGTTTTACAAAAATAAGCACGGTAATAATTGGCAAAACCAGGTGTATTTTTAATTATATTTTCAATTATTAATATTTCTTCTTCTGAAATATTTAAGTCAAGTTTCATAAAAAACGCACCTCCAGTTTTTTTTTCAAAAACAATTTTTTTTTTTAAATCTCCTGTTTTTTCTAGAAAATTAAAAAAAAGTTTTTCTTCAAAAAAGCCGATATTTCCACCTTTCAAAAAAATTTCTCCAAAATTTGCTATTAAATATATATTTTTATTTTTTATCATATTACATTTTTTCAACACTTTCTATAGCCAATAACTTTAAACCCTTTTTCATTATTTTCATAAAAACAGACATTAAAATAAAATTATAATTAAAATTATTATTCTTTTGGTCTAAAATTTTTGTGGAATTATAAAAAGAATTAAATTCTTTTGATAGCTCATAAAGATAATTAGCTAAATGATGCGGAGAATAATCTTTTTCTGATTTTTGAACATTTTCATCAAAACGATATAACATTTTTTCTAAATTAGAAATTTCATTTTCTTTGTTAATATCTAGGTCTTCGTTAGATATTTTTTCAATTTTTCTAAAAATAGAATTTGCCCTAACTAAAGAATATAATAAAAAAACTGCCGTATTCCCTTGGGGATTTAAATCCTTTTCTAAATCAAAAGAAATATTTTTTCCAGATGTTACTTTTAAAATAGAATATTTTAAGGTAGCAATAGCAAGTTTTTCAGAAATCTCTTTTTTCTCATTTTCAGAAAAATTTCTATCTTCCATTTTCTTCAAAATATTTTCTTGAACTTTTTTTATAACTTCTGTAGCTAAAGGAACATTTCCATAACGAGAAGAAATTTTAATATTACCAGAAAAATTCATTCTTCCGTGATGTAAATATATTGTTTTTTGAACAAAGCTAGAAATTTCAGAAATTTGTGATCCAGCTTCTTTAATTAATTCAAAATGTTGTTTTTGTTCTATGTCTGTCAAAACTAAAGATTTTTCTATCTCTAAAAATTTATTTTTTTTCATTTCCAAAAGACCAATGTCTTTTGTTAAATAAGTTCCAAATCCAGCAGAATTTATAAAAACATTTGTAATATTTTTTCCTTCAAAAATTATTGCTCCTTCAGATTTTTGAAAAATTTTTCCAATATTTTTTTCTACTAAAATTTTACCATCTTTTTCGGCCTCTGATTCAAAAAAAGTATAATCAAATTTTGAACCAAGCTTTTCAATTATTTTTTCAAAATGTTTTAAAGAAAGTTTTTTCCCAACTTTATAAAAATCAATATTTTCGCTATCTTTTTCAGAGCCATTTAAATATTCGTATATTTCAATATTTATTTCATCAATCTCTTTTTTTATATCTTTATCTTCTTTGTATTTTATAGTTCCTGAAACATAAGCATTGGCAATATCTTCTAAATTTAAAGTTTCAATATTTATATTTTCTTTTTTTAAATCTCAAATTGTTTTAGCAATTCCAGGAGAAACATCTGATGGAAAAGATACTTGTGAAACTTCATTTCCTTGATATTTTAAAATTCTATTTAAAGATTCTCCAATAGAATTATTTACTAAATGCCCAACATGAAAAGGTTTAAAAAGATTTGTTGATGAATGTTCTAAAAGAATTTTTTGTTTAAAGCTTTTTGTGGCAAAATTTTTATTTTCAAAATTTTTTAAAAAAGTTTGAAAGAATTTTCTAGATAAATAAAAATTTAAATATCCATTACCAGCAATTTCTACTTTTTCTATGTTTTCTGGAAGATTTTGAGAAAGTGTAGCGTGAAATTGCTTCGCAATTTCACGCGGATTTTTTCCAACACCTCCCGCAATTTGCATAGCAATATTTGTTGTGAAATCTCCATTTTTTAAATCTTGTGGGTGGTCTAAACTTATTTCACCATTAAATTCAAAGTTTAATTCTTTTAAAGATTCTTTCAATAATTCTAAAATTTCATTTTTAATATTCATAATATTATTTTAACATTTTTTAAAAAAATAAAATAAAAAATCTATTCTTGTTTCTTGTGTTTGTGTCATTGTGTCGTGTGTCTGTGTCTGTGTCTGTGTCTGTGTTTGTGTCATCCAGCACCACTTTTTTTAATACAGAAATAGCTTCGCTATTTCTGTATTAAAAAAAGTGGTGCTGGATCCAGGTTTTAATAGACAGAACGTATAAATTTAATAAATTATTTTGTACAAATAATTTTGTGAAAAATTGTAGGACTTGTAATCTCAATTCTGGATTCCAGATAGCTTCGCTTCTGGAATGACACAGACACATGAGAAAACCGTGAGTAAATAACATAAAAAATTCGCTTTGCGAATTTTTTATTTTCTAAAAATTTATTAAATTTTTGTAATTTCTACCGAATTAAAAATTTGTCTATGCCCTCTTTTAACTCCCATTCCTTGATTTGTTTTATTCTTAAACCTTATTGAAGTTACCTTTTTAGCTTTTCCCTCTTCAATAAATTTTCCCTCTACTTTAAAATCTTTAATTGTTGGTGTTCCTAATTTTATTTCTTTTCCGTCATCTATCAAAACAACAGATTCAAAATTTATTTTGTCTCCTGCTTTATATTCTCCACTTAACTTTTCTATTTTGATGATGTCACCCTTTTTAACTTTATACTGCTTTGCGCCAGTTTCTATAATTGCAAATGTCATATTGACAAGATTCTAACATATTTTTAAGTAAAATCAATAAAACTATTCTATAATTTTTGTTTCTAAATTTATTGGAAAGTTTCCATCAACATTTATTACATTGAAGTTTTTTCTTCCAATAAGCAGATCTGTTTCTGATAAAATATCTACTCTTCATCGCCCATCTGTTGCATTTGATAAAAAAGAATATCCTCTAAATCCTTCCCCTCTTCCTCCTCTAATGCTATAAGTTACTCTTGAAACTTTTTTTCATTCCCCTGCCTGTTCATCATATTTTTCTCACTGATGTGTGATTTCTGTAACCAAATCAGTAGGAGCAAAAACAGAAGCAAAAAAATAAATTCTTTGTCCGTCTATTCTTCGATGAACATTATTTCACTTGTCATAAAAATCGTTTCAACGACTAATTTCTTTAGTAATTTTAAATTCTCCATTAACATCTCTAAAGACCATACTTCCAACATCCATATTTTTTACAGACAAAGGAACGGGCGGTATGATATTAGTAAAATATGAAATGTTAAATAATAAAAAGACAATAATAATATTTCTAAATACTGCTCATTTTTGTTTTTTTAAAATTGGTAAGATTTTAAAAATCCCCCTTACTATTCAAAATATTAAAATCAATGAAAAAACTCCGCTGGCGATAAAAACTTCGTTCCCTATTTTTTTTGCAATAATAGGCACAAAAAATATTGTAAAAGCAAAAAGTGATAAAAATAACACAGTAATTTGAAATTGAAATTTTTCATAATATTTTCGAAATCTTTCATTAACTATAAACATCAAATATAATACTATTAAAAATAACCACGAAGCGGCGAATGTTGCGCTTGTGGTATAAAAAATTATAAATCCCGAAAATAAAGCTCCGAAAGAAAATTGTGTTATAAATGGAGAATATTTATAAAGACGATATAAAAATTTACTTTTAATGTCTTTGTAGTCGCCTCAGTTCATTAAAATTATAGATAGCAGAGCCAAGACAAGATAAAAAGATAAAATAATATTAGCAAATAAAGTATCAATTCTACTTAAAGTTATCGTATCAATAACAAAACCACCAAAGAAAAATATTGGTGAAATTTTAGCTTTATTTTTTCAAAAAAAATTATCAATTTTTTTTCTCCTTCTGGTTATTTTTTCTGATATCTTTTGCCTAGTTTCTCTAAACATTTTATTATTTTATCACACATTTTTTTCAAGAAAAAAACTTATCTTGGATTAAACTCTGAACCTGGAACAACCATATTTTAAAATAATACTGCTTTGTGTTGGTGTTGGTGTTGGTGTTGGTGCTGGTGTCATTCCAGAAACGAAGTTATCTGGAATCCAGGTTTTAAAACACAAAGCGTGTAATTAACTACAAGATTCTCCGTACAGAGAATATTGTGGTTAATTATACTATTCATAATATAAATCCTGGATTCCAGATAGCTTCGCTTCTGGAATGACACAAACAAGTTGCAAGTTGTATGTGCCTGTGTCATTCAGCACCACTTTTTTAATACAGAAATAGCGAAGCTATTTCTGTATTAAAAAAGTGGTGCTGAATGACACAGGCACAAAGGAATGACACAGACACAATAATACAAACATAAACAAAAAATTTATAATATTTTGTTAAAAAAAGATAAAACTTCCAGGCTCAAGCTTTAATCTAAAATTATATGTAACTAAAAAAAGGTATTGGCATTTTTTATTATCATTGATACTATCAAAACATAAGTTATGTCTCCCAATATTATTATTAAATACATTTTTTTTGCTGGAAACTTTATTGCCGCAAGAAATAATATCAAAACATCATTAGGAAAAGGAGTGAATGCCAAATAAATGTATGCTAAATAGGGTATCGCTTTTTTTAATCAAAATCTTTTTTTTATTACATTTGACACTTTATTTATCCTTTCATCCCATTGCTTGGAGAGCAAATCTCTTCCTCTGCTTCCAACATGAAACATAAGCATATCTCCTATGGCCAATCCCACTCCAGCAATCAATCCTGCATAGATAGGATTTAATCCACCCAGCAACAAAGTGGTTAAAAAAGTTAAGAAAAATACAGCACCAAAAGAAGATAGCCCTCCAAAAAGAGAGGCTAAAAAAAGAATAATATATCCATTTCTGGTTCCTATTTTATCAACTAATTCTTCAGGATTTGTAAAAAACAAGGCTAAGCTAATTATAATTAAAAAAACAACCAACAAGGAAAATATGACAATTTTTTTAGTTTTTTTTTTATTAAGCATAAGGATTTTTTAGTTTCTGTTTTTTTTATAATAACATGAATATTAAAAGCTTTTAAATTTTCAAAATTAAACTTGACATTTGCTATTTAATTTTGTATCATACTAAATGGCATTTTCGCCATTAACACTTAAAGGAGTTAAATCATGGGTCAACAGAATAAATTTGCATATGCCCTGCAGGCAGTGAAGACGGTGACAGAATACAAAAAAAAGGAGGAGGAGGAACTTCCCATAATCAATTCTTCCATTGTGATATTCGTTTTTAAAAAAGCTAGAGTAAAGATTCGCTTTTTGTTCAATGACCTCTCAAATACGATAACACTAACCGATATTTTTTCAAAAAAGAAGATAAAAGGAGAAAAGTATTGTAGTTATGCTCTACAAGAATGGCTGCAATTTTATCTTCCTGGGTTAATAGAAGGCCTTAAGACAGTCAATGTACAAAATGTACAAGAAAGTGAATCCTTTTGGATCAAAAACGGATTTAGTAAACTAAGTGGGAATGATTTTGTTTACAAAATGAACGAAAAAAAGTAACCAAAAAATAACCCACAAAAACAAAACTGCCAAGGATGGCAGTTTTTTTAAATAACATGG
>CAZDWR010000025.1:0-7120 GCA_964509275.1 uncultured Candidatus Saccharibacteria bacterium | reverse complement strand
AATTATTCAAAAACAGCTCTGATTCTTCTAACACCACTTGCAACCGAAGATTCTTTTTTTATTTTAAATTTTCCAAATTTTAAAATATCTGAAGTATTTTTAACATGCGGACCACCACATAATTCTTCTGAAAATATTTTTCCATCTTTTTCTAAAATTCAAACTTTAACAATCTCTGGATATTTTTCTCAAAAAGAACCTTCCACTCCTTTCTCTAAAGCTTTTTCCTTGCTCATTTCAACCATAACCATTTCAATGGCAAAATCAATTGCATTATTTACATATTCCTCAACTTTATCTAAAATATCCCTTTCCACTTTCCCGTCATAATTAAAATCAAAACGAATTCTATCTTCATTAATATTTGAACCTCTCTGATGGACTTCTTTTCCTAAATATTCCTGCAAGCCTGCCAACATTAAATGTGTGGCTGTATGAGAAGCTGTAATTTTTAAACTATCTCCTGACATTCCACCTTTAAATTTTCCAGTAGAAACAGATGATGACTTCTGAGAATGTTCTTTTAATTTATTTTTTAAATCACTAACATTAACACAGAGACCTTTTCTTTCTAATTCTTCTAAAATAATTTCTTCAGGTAATCCATAAGTACTTATAAGTTTAAAAGCATCCATAGAGTTAATTTCATTTTGTGCCAAATCACAAATATTAATTTCTCCAAATCCAATCTTTTTAAGATTATTATTTTTATTTGACAAATTTATCATTTTTTCAAATTCTTTCATTCCTTTTTCTAAAGTTTTTGAAAAATTTAAAATTTCCCTTTCAATTTCTAAAATTATATTTTCTTTATTCTCTGAAATATTTTCATAAACATCAGAGTATTTTTCTATAAAAATATTTATTAAGTTTAAAAAATCTTTTTTGCCTAACCCTAAATGTTTCATTTTTAATGATAAAATTCTTAATAATTTTCTTAAAATATATCCTTGGTCTTTATTCAACGGACTAACTCCGTCAGAAATTAAGAATATAGAAGCTCTTAAATGGTCTAATAAAATTTTAAAATCTTTTTCATTTTCTTGATACTTCTTTCCTGTTTTTTCTTCAATAAATTTTATAAAATCAGAAAATAAATCTGTTTCATAAGGTGATTTTTTATTTTGAACAATTGAAACTAATCTTTCCAGTCCAGCACCAGTGTCTACATTTTTATTTTCAAGCTGAGAAACAATTTTTCCATCTTTTTTTAAAAACTGCATAAAAACATTATTTCAAATTTCCACAACTTCTTGTTTATTGTCAGCATTAATAAAAGATTCTTTGTCCAAGCCGTCAAAAGATTTTTCTCTTACATCATAAAAAATTTCTGAATCTGGACCACAGGGACCATTCTCTCCAGCAGATCATAAATTACTTTCTTCATTCATAAAAAAAATTCTCTCTTTAGGATTTAAACCAGCTTTTTTAAAAATATTTTCTCAAATATCATAAGCTTCTGTATCTTTTGGAGCATCGTCATTTCCTTCAAAAACTGTTACGTAAATTCTATTGACATCAAGTCCTAAACCTTCATTTTCATCAGTCAAAAACTGAAAAGACCAACTCAAAGCATCTTCTTTAAAATAATCTCCTAAAGACCAATTTCCCAACATTTCAAAAAAAGTAAAATGTGTGTTATCTCCAACTTCTTGAATATCATTTGTTCTTAAACATTTTTGAACGCTGGCTAATTTCTTTCCCGAAGGATGTTTTTGACCAAGAATAAAAGGAACTAAGGGTTGCATTCCTGCAGTATTAAAAAGTACCGACGAATCATTTTCTGGAATTAAAGAAGCTGAAGGTAAAATATTATGATTTCTTTTTTCAAAAAATTTCAAAAATTTTTCCCTAACTTCATCTGAAGTTAAATTTTCTATCATAAGTCTATTTTAGCATAAAAAATAAGTGTTGGAAAATTCAAACTTGGGTTAAATCTTAAAACTGGAAGTTTTCCCTTTTTATAACAAAATATTATGAATTTTTTGTTATATCTTTTGTTTGTGTTGTATGTCTGTGTCATTCCTTTGTATCTGTGTCGTTCCAGAAGCGAAGCTATCTGGAATCCAGGTTTTAAAACATAGAGTGAGTAAGTTTAAAAGAAGTATTTTTCAAGAATAATTTTCTAAAATTTAAATGGTTTTCAACCTTAATCCTGGATTTCAGATAGCTTCGCTTCTGGAATGACACAGACAAAAACAGTATTGTTTTCAAAATTTGATTGTTTCTGGTTTATGCTTTAATCTAACTACAAATTTTAATTTTTGAAATTTTTACTAAATTCTAAAATAAATTCTGAAACTTCTTTTTCATTTTTAAATTCCCCTGAATCTTTAATTTCCTCTAATAATTCTGGTTTTTCATTTTCCATTGCTTCCAGTAATTTTTCTTCAGCTCTGGCGATATTTGATAAATTAATATTCTGAATAAATTTTTTATTGGTGGCAAAAAATAATAATATAGTTTGTTTTTCAAAAGGCATTGGTGAGTTATTTTTTTGTTTCAAAGCTTCTACAACTTTTTCAGATAAGTCCATTCTTTCTTTTGTTTCTTTATCTAAATCTGATGAAAATTGCATAAAAGCTTCCAATTCTCTGTATTGAGCTAATTGTAATTTTACAGGTCCCGAAACTTTTTTCATTGCTTTTGTTTGAGCAGCTGAGCCCACTCTTGATACAGATAATCCGACATCAACTGCTGGTTTAATTCCCTTATTAAATAAATTTAAATCTAGAAAAATTTGTCCGTCAGTAATAGAAATAACATTAGTTGGAATATATGCAGAAACATCTCCTTCTTGAGTTTCAATGATTGGCAATGCTGTAATTGAACCTCCTCCATGTTTTTCATTTACTTTTACCGCTCTTTCCAACAATCGTGAATGCAAATAAAACACATCTCCTGGATAAGCTTCTCTTCCAGGAGGTCTTCTTAAAATTAATGACATTTGTCTATACGCCACAGCGTGTTTTGAAAGATCATCATAAATTATTAAAACATCTTTTCCTTGTTCCATAAAATATTCTCCGATAGCCACTCCTGTGAAAGGTGCTAAATATTGCATTGAAGCCGATGCTGAAGCTCCCGCAGAAACTACAATTGTATACTCCATTGCTCCTTTTTCTTCTAAATCAGCAATAATTCTTGAAGTTTTTGAATCTTTTTGTCCAATTGACACGTAAATACAAATTGGTCTTTTCTCTTTTTTTTCGTTAGCTTGATTTATAATGGTATCAATAGCAATAGTAGTTTTTCCAGTCCCCCTATCCCCAATAATTAATTCTCTCTGCCCTCTTCCTATTGGAATCATAGAGTCTATGGCTTTAATTCCTGTTTGCATTGGTTCATTAACTGGAGATCTATCCATAACTCCATAAACTTCTCTTTCCAAAAACATCTCTTTGTCTTTTTTAATTTCGCCTTTTGCATCAATTGGATTTCCTATTGCGTCAACCACTCTTCCTATGTTTTCTTCTGATACCGGAACAGATAATATCTTGTCTGTTTTTATAACTGTTGAACCTTCTGAAATTTTTATATCTGATCCCAAAACTACTGCTTTTACAGAATCAGTTTCAATATTTAACACAAGAGCCACAGCATCACCAGTTCCATCTTCATTTATTTCTTCTTAAAGTTTTATTAGAAAATGTTTTTACAATAAGCATTTCCGAAATCATAGCATCAGGAAGTTCTGATATTTCTATAACTCCATCTGAAACAGAAACTACTCTACCCACTTCTTCACCACTAATATTTTCTAAAGAAAAATTTTCTATTTCTTTTTTTATTTTTTCTAAAATTAAATCGCTCATTTTTTATTTTTATTGTAAATTTTTAATTGGCGAAATTATAACATATAAATATTGTTTATAAATAAATTGACTTGGATTAAACTCTGAACAGAGGAACAATTAAATTTTAAAAACAATACTGCTTTTGTCTGTGTCATTGCACAACTTGATTGTGCAATCCAGGTTTTAAGGCACAGAACACATGTGAAAAATTATGTTCTGAACAGCATAAATCCTGGATTCCAGATAGCTTTGCTTCTGGAATGACACAAACACAGACATACAAAGAAATACTTAAATTATTCATGTTTGTAAATAATTTGAAAAATACTTTTAAAATATGTATAATGAGGATATAAAATCATGAGGCATGAAGTACCACAATTTATTGATATTGAAGATAAAATATTTGGCCCCTTAACTTTTAAACAAGCTATTTATTTAACTGGTTCTGTTGGGGCGGCTTTTGCAATTTATTTTTTATTAGAAAATTTTATACCATTTAACATTCCTATGGTTCTTAAGGTAGCTGTTGCCTCTCCACCAATCGCCCTAGGCATTGCACTGGCTTTTGTAAAAATTAATAAAAGACCTTTTATTAACTATGTTGAATCTGCTTTTTATTATTCCTTTAGTACAAGAAGATACATTTGGAAAAAGAAAAATAAAAAAGTCAGTAGTGAGAAAAAAATTCTTTCTGATGATATAATAACCACCGTAGATAAACAATATGTTCCTGTAATTTCTCGTTCGAAGATAAAAAATTTAGCCTGATCTCTAGATATGGAAGAAGATAAATAAATTTAATACTATGCCGACACAAAACAAAGCAAAAAAAATAGGTGCTTCTCAGGATTTTGTTCCTATCAAAGAAGTAAAAGATGGACTGGTAATTCTTGATAATGGAACTATTGTTTCCATATCTTTAGTTACTTCAGTAAACATTTCTCTTAAATCACCCGAAGAACAAAACATGACCATTGCCGCCTTTCAAGCTTTTGTAAATATTTTAGAGTTTCCTGTACAAATTTCTGTGCAGTCGAGAAAATTAGATATTGAACCATACTTAGAACTTTTAGAAAAACGTTTAAAAGATCAAACCAATGATATTATTAAATTACAAACTATTGAATACATTTCATTCATTAAAAACTTTTCTGAATCAGTCAATATAATGGACAAGCAATTCTTTTTGGTAGTTTCCTATAAACCACATATGTCAAATTCATCAAAAAAAGGCATTTTTTCATTTTTTTCAAAAAAAGACAATGATGCGGATTTATCAGCAGAAGATTCTTTTAATGAATCCCGAAGTCAAGTAGAGCAACGATCAGATCTTTTGAATTCGGCATTAGCAAGAACTGGTGTTAAAATTAAACGCTTAGATACCGAGTCAGTTTTAGAAGTATTTTATAAAATATTTAACCCAGGCTCAGATATTTCTGAACTTGAAAAACATGAAGCAATATAATACATATGGGATTTTTTAAATCAAAAAAAAAAAATAAAGATTTCTCTATTTCGCCAATATTACCTAAAGAGATTTACCAGTCAGCAGTACTAGATCTAAAAGATATTATTGCACCCTCTGCTCTAGATATCAATTCTAAGTTTATTGATTTAGGAGATAAACTTTCCAAAACATTTTTTATTATTTCTTACCCTAGATTTCTTTCTGATGGTTGATTTAGGTCAGTTATTAACTTAGATAAAGAATTTGATATTTCTATTTATATTTCTCCCATAGAATCTGATTATGCTCTAAGAAAATTACAAAAAAAAGTAGCAGAAGTCCAAAGTCAGATTATGGATAGAGAGAGAAAAGGAATAGTTAGAGACCCAGCCCTAGATGCTGCTTATCTTAATATTGAAGATTTACGAACTAAACTTTCTCAAGCTACTGAAAAATTATTTTCTTTAGCTGTTTACATTACAGTTTATGGAGAGAATCAAAAAGAATTAGACAAAACAGAATCTGAAATAAAATCAATTTTAGAATCAAGAATGATTTTTGTTCGTCCCGCAGTTTTTCAACAAGAAGAAGGTTTTAAATCAACTTTACCTCTTAATAACGATTCTCTTCAAGTTTATTCAAAAATGAATTCAGAACCTTTATCATCAATTTTTCCCTTCATTTCATTTAACTTAACTTCAGATAATGGTATTTTGTATGGCGTTAATAGACATAATTCATCTTTAATTTTATTTGATAGATTTTCATTACCAAACTACAATTCGGTAACTTTTGCCACTTCTGGAGCAGGAAAATCTTATATGACAAAACTTGAAATTCTTAGAACAATGATGTTTGACACGGATGTTATTGTAATAGATCCCGAAAGAGAGTATGAATATTTAGCTGAAGCTGTTGATGGAAGATATTTTAATATAGCTCTTTCATCTAGTCATCACATTAATCCTTTTGATTTGCCAACAGTTACCAAAGGTGAAGCTTCATCAACTATTTTGAGAAATCAGATTGTTTCATTGGTTGGATTTTTTAGAATTGTTTTTGGAGGAATGACTCCCCAAGAAGATGCAATTGTTGACAGAGCCATCAGTGAAACTTATGCCTTAAAAGATATTACTCCTGAATCTAATTTTTCTGAAATAGAGGCTCCTCTGTTATCAGATTTTGAAATGGTTTTATCTGGTCTTGAAAATTCTCAAGATTTAGTTTCAAAACTTTCAAAATATACTAGAGGTTCGTGGTCTGGTTTTTTGAATAAACCATCAAACATAGATATGGATAGAAAAATAATAGTATTTTCTATTAGAGATATGGAAGATGATTTACGACCGATAGCTATGTTTTTAATAACCCAATATATTTGAAATATCATAAGAAGAAATTTGAAAAAAAGATTGCTTGTTATTGATGAGGCTTGAACTATGATGAGGTCAGAAGATGCAGCCTCTTTTTTATTTGGTATGGCAAAAAGAGGTAGAAAATATTATTTAGGACTTTCTACCATTACTCAAGATGTGGGAGATTTTTTGTCTTCTTCTTACGGAGTTCCAATTATTACTAACTCCTCAATGCAAATCTTATTAAAACAATCTCCAACCACCATTGATAAGTTGCAAAAAGTATTTAATTTAACCATGGAAGAAAAAAGTCTTCTTGTTGATGCAAATGTTGGAGAAGGAATATTCTTTGCTGGAACAAAACATGCAGCTATAAAGATTATTGCTTCGTATACAGAAGATCAAATTATAACTTCTGACCCATCTCAAATACTTGCCCTAAGGAAAGCAAAAAAATAATTTTGAATTAAAATTTAAGTTAGAAACAATTAAACTTTAAAATAATATGCTGTGTCTGT
>CAZDWR010000024.1:0-7136 GCA_964509275.1 uncultured Candidatus Saccharibacteria bacterium | reverse complement strand
TACGAGAACACATTCGGGTCGTACTTAACCCACTCTCGTTTCAACAAAATTATGGTAGAAGTAATAAACTCATCATTCATTCCTAAAAAGGAATTTAAAAAAAAAACAGATAAATCTAAAAGATCCAGAATTAATGTATTTTTTTTAATATCCCTTGTTGTTTTTCTAGTTACCATTATTTCTTCTATTGGAGTGTATTTATGAAAAGAAGATTTGAAGGTTGAAATCAAAAAATTTGAATATTCCTTTTCTAAGGACAGTGAAAGATACAACATAGGAACAATTAAAGAGCTTCTAGAGATAGAAAATAGGATAAATATTTCCCGAGAATTATTATTAAAACACTACAATATATTACCCATATTCACTTATCTTGAAAGGAATACTCTTAAAGACGTTTTGTTCACTAGTTTTTATTTAGAAGAACGCGAAAATGAAATTTTCGTTTCCTTAGAAGGAAGAGCTCCAGACTTAACAGATTTACAACTGCAGTCAAGGAATTTTTCTAGAAATCCTAACGTTGAAAATTTAATTTTACATAATATAACAAAATCAAGAGAAGGTTTTTCGGTATTTGATATGGAATTTACCGTAGATAAGAAGTTTTTAACAGAAAGAAATTTTCTCTTAACAAATTAACCAATATTTATGAATTTATTTATCCCTTTCATTCTCATAATAATCTCAATAGGTACTTTTTTTACTTTTATTGATCCTCAATATCAAGAAATAAAAATACTTCTTGAAAATAAGAACCAATTTATTGATTTAAGAAAACAAGGGAATGAAATAGACAAAAAAAGAACAAGCTTAAGGATAAAATTTTCAGAAAACGTAAGTGCAAAAGATCTTTCAAGGCTTGAGAAGTTGTTGCCTAACCACATGGATAATGTTGAATTAATTGTAGATATTGACAGAATTGCCAAAGAGCAGGCTATACGAATCACAGATATTCAGTTGATAAGAAATGTAGTCAACAAAAATAATAATAATAATGTGGAGGTGATAGATATAGATAGTAAAAAATATAATTCTGTTAATTTATCATTTTCTTTTGTGACCAAATATGGTAATTTTAAATATTTTATGGATAATTTAAGAAAGAGCTTGAGATTAATTGATGTTGTTTCTGTCAGTTTTTCAAAAGAAGTGGGAGATAAGTTTGCTGCTGTTGATAATTTCAAGTTCAATGTTGAGGTTAGGGCTTATTGATTAAAAAGATAAAATAATATTATGGAAAAATTAAAAGCTAACATGAATAAAATAATTATAATTATTGTTTTAGTATTCCTGGGTACTTTTATCTATAATTATGTTAATAAAGAAGAGTATGTAGATATTTTAGAAACTAGCATAGGAGGAGATAATAAAATATCACAAGATATTTTGGAAACAGTTAACGCATTAAAAGAGATAGATATTAATTACAAGTTTTTTACTGAAACATTGTCAGATAGTGAGAATATTCTCTCATTTAAAGATTTAATAGATTTTTCAATAAAAGAATTGCCTGAAAAAGCTTATGGAAAAAGCAATCCATTTCTCAAGAGTTCCAGAGTTTATACAACTACTTCAACTGCTACAACCAATGAAGAAAGCATTGACCCAATAACGAACATTGGAGAGCCTTCGCTTAGTCAGTAAATTGATTTTAAGTTAAAAAATTTGTAGGTTTTTAAATTTATTGGATGTAGTATTTTGCTAAATTTTAATTCTTACAGAGATTAAAAAATATATTTAAAAAAATAAAATGACATTAATAGAAGAATTTATAAAAAACGGAATATTGGATGTAAAACAGTCAGTAAATATTTCTAAAGAAGTACACGACAATAATAAATCTATAGATGAAATTTTAATTGATGTAGGCATAGATGAGGAAAAAATAACCTCTGTTAAAAAAGAGTATTTTAAAGATGTTCCATATTTTGAAGATGATATGTATGACAGTATCAGCAATACAGTTTTACAATATATTCCTGTAGAATCAGCAGAAAGATATAAAATAATTCCTTTAGGATTATCTCCAGAAGGAAAATTAAAAGTGGGCATGCTTAATCCAGAAGATTTAAATGCTAAAACAATTTTACAATTTATTTCTACAAAAATAAATAAACCTTATGAAATTCATCTTATTTCTTTAGAATATTATAATTATGTTATAAAAAATTACAGAGGAGTTAAAGGAGCAGTATCTAAAGCTTTAGATGAGTATACTGATTCTGCAGACAAGGAATTAAAAAAATTTAGTAAAAAAAAGGATTCTAGAGATCCTAATGATGCAGAACTTATTAAAGAAGATGCTCCTGTTGCTAAAATAGTTTCTAATATTATTAAAGGAGCCGCCCAAAAACAAGCATCTGATATACATATTGAAGTTGATGATAAAGAAATGTCTGTTAGGTATAGGGTTGACGGGGTAATGAGAAAAGATTTAACTTTACCTAAAAATATTCACAGAGCCATTGTTGCCAGGATTAAAATCCTTTCAAGAATTAAAATTGATGAAAAAAGAAAACCACAAGATGGTAGATTTTCTGGTAATTTTTTAAATAGGAAAATTGATTTTAGAGTTTCAACACTGCCTACATATTATGGAGAAAAAGTAGTAATGAGGCTTTTAGAGCAGGACAGGGGGGCATTACCAATTGAAGAAATAGGTTTTTCAGAAGAAAATCTGAAAAAGATTAAAGCAATGGTTAAAAATTCTTATGGAATTATTTTGGTTTGTGGACCTACTGGTTCTGGAAAAACAAATACTTTGTATTCACTATTAAACGAAATTGACAAGGAAACTTTTAATGTAATTTCTTTGGAAGATCCGATTGAATTAAACATTCCTGGAGTTTCTCAATCACAAGTTCGTCCAGACATAGGATATACTTTTGGTTTTGGATTGAGATCTATTTTACGACAAGATCCAGATATTATTATGGTTGGAGAAATTCGTGATAAGGAAACTGCTTCTCTGGCTATTGAAGCAGCACTTACGGGACATTTAGTTATATCAACTATACATACAAATACTGCCGCGGATGTTCCACAAAGACTTGTTGATATGGGAGTTGCTCCGTATTTAATAGGACCAACTTTAATTGCCACAATCGGGCAAAGATTAATTAGAAAAATAGTTCCAGAATTGAGAGTGGAAGCAGATATGGATTTAGGCATAAGAAAATTTATTGAAGATAATACCGAGGGATTGTCTGAAAACATAAGAAGAGAATTTTTACTTAAAAATAAAATATATAAAACAAAAACAGATGAACTTAATGTTGATGGAATGAAAGGGAGGACTGCTGTATTTGAAATTTTAGAAATGGATGATGAGCTTAAAAGAATTATTATTACAGATCCATCGTCTATTTCTATTTTTGCAGCAGCCAGAAAAAAAGGATTTATCACTTTCAAAGAAGATGGAATTAAAAAAGCTCTTGATGGGGTAACTACTTTTGATGAAGTTATGAAATTATAATAAATATTGCTAGAATGTAGTTATTCAAAAAATTTTATAAAAATTAATATTAAAAAATATGCAAAATGAACAAAGAAAACTATTAAATGACTTACTTCTTATTATTGAAAAAGAGTTAGCCTCAGATTTACATATTTCTGAAGGCAAGCACCCAACTATTAGAGTAGACGGTTCTCTTATTCCGGTGAGTATTGGCAAGGAAATGAACAAAACTGATATAGAAGAAATGTTAAGGATTTTTTTACCTCCAGAATCAAGAGAGAAATTTATGTTAGACAAAGAATTTGATTTTTCTTGAACAAGTGATAATAATAAAAGGTTCAGAGGAAATGCATTTTTTCAACAAGGTAATATTTCTGTTGTTTTAAGAGTTATTAATTCTGAAATAAAAACTTTAAAAGAACTACAGCTTCCTGAGATTTTAGAGATGTTTGCCAGAAAAGAACAGGGACTTTTTTTAGTGGTTGGACCCACAGGGCATGGTAAATCTACTACTATTTCTTCTATTGTTGATTTAGTTAATACTAACAGGAATGCACACATTTTAACTATTGAAGATCCTGTTGAATATTTATATAAACAGAAAAAATCAATTATTAATCAGCGAGAGGTTAAAATAGACACTGCTAATTTTAAAACTGCTCTTAGATCAATGTTTAGACAGGATATTGATGTTGCAGTTATTGGAGAAATGCGTGGCTCTGAAACTATTGAGGCGGCAGTAACAGCGGCTGAAACTGGTCATTTAATATTTTCAACTTTACACACTAACTCTGCTTCACAAACAATTGATAGAATTATTGATACTTTCGAACCAGCCGCCCAAAAACAAATTAGAAGTCAAATAGCCTCATCGTTGATAGGTATTTTTTCACAGAGATTAATTAGGTCTGTTTCTGGCGGAAGAGTTCCAGCTTATGAGCTTTTAATAAATACTAATGCCGTGGCAAATTTAATTAGAGAAGGTAGAATTGCTGAAATTGATTCTTTTATTGAAACTAGTTCAGACCAAGGAATGATTTCTCTCAACAGGTCTCTTTTAGAATTGGTAAGGAAAGGAGAAATTACCGTAGAAGATGCTTTTATTCATTCTCAAAAGTCTAAAGCTTTAGAAAGAATGCTTCAGTAAAAAATGCCATTTTAGCTCAGTTGGTAGAGCACAGCCATGGTAAGGCTGAGGTCGGCAGTTCAATTCTGCCAAATGGCTCCAACCAAACAGCAAGGGCAAAATTGAACTACCGACCTCATCGATGTGGCATTCGCCAACAATTAGGCATTTTTCATACTTCAAAATAGGTCGGCAGTTCAATTCTGCCAAATGGCTCCAACTAGATATTAGTGGCATCCAACCTCAGTTCATCTGCATCATTGCGCCTGTGTCATTCCAGAAGCGAAGCTATCTGGAATCCAGGTTTTAAAATACAAGAAGAGTAGAGTTAAATCCAAGGAATTTTCTTTTATAAAAGCAATAAGGTGTTATAATTAAAAAATATGCAAAAAGACACTAAAATTTTTAAGATTAGACATTCGTTAGCCCATATTTTAGCAGCAGCAGTTTTACAAAAATATCCAGAAACTAAAATAAGTATTGGTCCAGTCGTTGAAAATGGTTTTTATTACGATATGGATTTTGGAGATACAAAAATTTCAGATAAAGATTTGAAAGTTTTTCAAAAAAATATGAAAAAACTTGCAGGGCAAAAGATTGATTTTTTAGAATATGAAATCTCAAAAGAAGAAGCTTTGGAAAAATTTTCTGAAAATGAATACAAGAAAGAATTGATAGAAGAAATTTCTCAAAGTAATCAGAAAATCACTATTTATAAAATTTTTAAAAAAAAAGAAGATGGAAGTGAAAAAATAATTTTTGAAGATTTATGTGAAGGGTCTCATATTGAAAATACTTCTGAAATTTCTCTTGATGCTTTTAAATTGACAAAAGTTGCGGGAGCTTATTGAAGAGGAGATGAAAAAAATAAAATGCTAACTAGAATTTATGGAGTAGCTTTTGAAAATAAGGAAGAGTTAGAAAAATATGAAGAAATGTTGGCGGAGGCAGAAAAAAGAGATCACAGAAAACTAGGAAAAGAGCTCGGTCTTTATACAATTTCTCCATTAGTAGGAGCTGGATTACCATTATTTACTGTCAAAGGAACTTTAATTAGAGATGCTATCGTAGATAAAATCTCAGATTTACAAAAAGAACATGGTTGGCAAAAAGTAACAACTCCTCATATTACCAAAAAAGAACTTTATGAAATATCAGGACATTGAGAAAAATTTGGAGATGAACTTTTTCAAGTTTCAGGAAAGGGGGATTCTAAATTTGTAATGAAACCAATGAATTGTCCGCACCATACACAAATTTTTGCTGCAGAACCAAGAACTTACAAAGATTTACCAATTAGGTTTTCAGAAAATGGAGTGATTTACCGTGATGAGCAAGCAGGAGAATTGTTGGGACTTTCACGAGTTAGAGCAATTACACAAGATGATGGACATGCTTTTGTGACACCAGAGCAGGTAAAACAGGAAATAAAAAATATTATTTCTATTATTAAATATTTTTATAACTCGCTAGATATGTTAAAAGAGGGAGATTATTGAGTTTCACTTTCTTTACACGATAGTCAAAATCCAGAAAAATATATGATTAGTGAAGATGGTCTATTTTTAGAAGCAGAAAAGATTTTAGAAGAGATTGCTCAAGAAGAAAAATTACCTTATAAAAAAATAGAAGGAGAAGCTGCCTTTTATGGGCCAAAATTAGATTTTCAATTTAAAGATGCGCTTGACAGAGAATGACAATTGGGAACGGTACAACTAGATTTTTCAATGCCTAAGCGATTTAATTTAGAATACACGGACAAGAATGGAGAGAAGAAAACACCGATTATGATTCATAGAGCTATTACCGGGTCCCTGGAAAGATTTATGTCAATTATGATAGAGCATACAGCGGGGAATTTTCCATTTTGACTTTCACCAGTTCAGGTAAAAATAATTACAGTAGGAGATTTTGCAAATAAATATGCAGAAAATATTTTTAAAGAATTAAAAAAAGATTTTAGAATAGAGATTGATAATTCTAATGATAGTTTTGGAAAAAAAATCAGAAAAGCTAAAAAAGAAAAAGTACCATATTTTATAATTATCGGGCAACAAGATATGGATGATAATAAATTAACTTTAGAAAATAGAGATACGGGGGAGTCACAGAAAATAAGTTTAAAAGAAGTTCAGGAAATTTTTGGAGAAAAAGCAAAATAGTTTGTTTTTTTATTTATATTAGTGTCTCTAAACTCAAGACATAAAAATTACTGTGTCATTCCGGAATGAAATTTTTCCCAAGAACGAAGTGATTGGGTGAAAAATTTCAATATCCGGAATCTAGGATTAAGGTTACAAAATATTCAAATCACACAAACTAAACCTTAATAAAATCAACTTAAAGTTTAATTTAAGTTGTAAGTATGTATAATATTGTGGATAAAATTAATTACCTTTTACCACTTAATTTCTTTTTTACTTTTCTTTTTTAAAAATTTATTTGTTTTTGAAAAATGTTTATTCCCAAAAAAACCTCTGTGAGCAGAAAATGGGGAAGGATGAGATGATTTTAAAATTAAATGTTTCCCTGGGTTTAAAATATTTTTTTCAA
>CAZDWR010000023.1:0-7212 GCA_964509275.1 uncultured Candidatus Saccharibacteria bacterium | reverse complement strand
TTTTTATAATCTACTTTTTAAAGTAGAGTAAGTTGAAAAAAGCTTTTAAAAAATTTAATTAGTCCTGGGAGGGGCAAAATTATGAAAAATTTAATAAAATTTTTTTTATTTTTATTTTTAGCAGTTCCGATTTACGGAACAGCTTCAGAAGTTAAGACTGTTACTTGGGAGGAGGCTAAGCAATTTCCAACATGTGACACTATTGAGAATCTTAATGGCACTCATAGAACAACGGGGACACTGGGAGATAAAGGGATATTCTATTTAATAAAAATGAATCCTGCTAATGTGCGTAATCTTCCATGGTGCATTGTTAGCGCCAATAAGATTATTCATGTCTCGGGTATTCCTAAACAACATGATATTTGCGGAAATAAAGTTATTGCCGCAAAAAAAATTGTTCAATCACCGGCCGTCAGGACTGTTAGGCATGTGGTATCAAAGCCACAACTAAAAGTTTCACATGCCGACCTAGCATTGCTAGGAATGAATGTTGGGCAACATACGATACTAGGGGAAACCTTGGTAGATGTAGCTCAAGCAGAAGCTTGGGGACGTATTGGAGCAGCAGCTGTTGGAGGGTTTGCCCTCTACCACGCTGCTGGCGCTGTTGCACCAGCTGTTGTAACACAAACTGGGGGAGGAGCAAACTCAGCTTCTTCATCTGCGGCAAACACCAGCAATCAAAACCTTTTTATAGAAGGTGAGGGAAATACTGGTGCACAGGGAGCGAATTGGTAAAAGGTTAGACGGCGAGAGGTGTGGATGTGTTTCTCTCGCCGTCTTAAAAATTTAACAAGCCGAGATATTTTTCGGCTTTTTTTTATACTTTTACACTTTTAAAATTTTATAATTTTTGTTATACTTTTACACTTTTAAAATTTTATAATTTTTGTTATACTTTTTCTATGAAACTAGAACATTATAATGAAAAAAAATTAAAAAGTGATATTAAAAAAATTTTTAAA
The DNA here is from genome assembly GCA_964509275.1 of uncultured Candidatus Saccharibacteria bacterium. Taxonomy (GTDB): domain Bacteria; phylum Patescibacteriota; class Minisyncoccia; order Phycocordibacterales. The sequence goes on along the minus strand of CAZDWR010000023.1, from coordinate 6,244 downwards.
GAGCAAAAAGTAGCCAGTTCCTTTAAGGTCTTTTTCTTTGGGTCTAGAGTTTTAGGGACATCTTTGGAAAGGTCAGATATTGATTTAGGAGTATATGGTATAAAAAAATTAAATATTGAAAAAAAAATAATTATAGAAGAGAAAATAAATAATTTACCTCTTTTGTATAAGTTTGATTTTGTAGATTTTTTTGATGTTTCAAAAGATTTCAAAAGAGAGGCTTTAAAAAAAGTAGAATATATAATAAATTAATTAAAACAAAAAATATTATGAAATTTATAAAAAATTTAGAACAATTTAAAAAAGCAGTTCAAAGATTAGATGAAGTTTTACAAGAAGAGAAAAGTGATTTTTTGCGTGACTCAGCAATCCAAAGGTTTGAATTTTGCACAGATTTATCTTGAAAAACACTTCAGTCTTTTTTGAAAGAAGAAAAAGGTATTATTTGTAATTCGCCTAAGGATTGTTTTAAAGAAGCATATTCTTCTGAGGTCATTGAATATGATGTTTTTTATTTAGATTTAATAGATTTAAGAAATCTTACATCACGTACTTACCATGAAGAGTTGGCAGATGAAGTATATTTGAAATTACCAAGAGCTTTAATTTATTTTAAAAAACTTATAAACATTTTATCATAATAATAATGATGTATAATAGAGACACAATAGAAGTATATATAACTTTATCTCACTCGGCATATTAAACACAAGAGAGCAGCCGAGTTGTGATTAATCTGCTCTCGCTACGATAAAAATATGAATGATAATATAAAAATAACAAAAGAAGAATTAAAAATTAGATTGGAAAGTGAAATGTTGGAATTAAAAAAAGAAACTTCAGGTATTGCAATTCCAGACAGTGGGGCTGTCGGAGGTTTTAATGCTAAAGAAACAAATACTCAAAGTGGTGTATTAGATGATGCTGATCTTGCAAGTGAAATGACAAATATTCACAATAATGATGCAATTTTAAAAATTTTAGAAGAAAGAAAAATATCGGTTCAAAAAGCCCTTGATGCAATATCAAAGGGGGAATATGGAATTTGTCATGAATGTGGAAAAGAAATAGAACATAAAAGATTATTAGTAAATGCTGCGGCAACTGCTTGTGTAGCGCATATGGAAATAGATGATTAAATAGAATATCTGTGTTTTTTTTAGGTGTTATTTCATTGTGTCTGTTTCTGAGTCATTACTTATGTATCTGCGTCATTCCGGGAACGCAGTTACCCGGAATCCAGGATTAAAGTTAAAAAATACTAAAAATATATATTAGACCTCTTGCAAAACCTCTCAGTCCACCACTTCCAGATTTGGGATACAACGGTTGTTTTTCTGAAAACCCTATCCAGATAGGGTGTTCAGAAAAACAACCGTTTCACTCCAAATCTGAAACTGTTGAATCTGAAGGGTTTTGTAAGAGGTCTATTTTAAATTTTAATAAAACCAATAAAAAACCTGGATTCCAGATAGCTTCGCTTCTGGAATGACACAGACACAGACACAGACACAAATCAGTCTTATTTTAAAATCTGATTGTTCCAGGTCCAAGCTTTAATCTAAGAAATTAAAGCTAAAAAATTTAAGTTATGATATAATAATTTTTAACTAAAATTATATAATAAAATGTTAAAAAAAATTATTTCAATATCGTTAATAGCTGTTGCTTCAGCTGTAACTTTTTTTTCTTATGCACAAGAAATTCCAACTGGTTATGCGGTAGATAATCAAAAAAATTATAATGTTGAATATGTCCAAGTATATTTTTTTGGGCGTGATGATTGTAAGTTTTGTTTAAAAGAAAAAGAATTTCTTGATTATTTAATTGAAGAAAGATCCTTTAAAATAAATGTACAATATTTTGATGTTAAGGAAGACAAAGAAGCTAGGATAATTTTTAATAATATAGCAGAGGCAAATAATCTTCCGAAAATAACTCCGCTTACTGCAGTTGGAGGAAAGCTTATTCAAGGATTTGATGATCCAGAAACAACAGGCAAGTTGATAATTAATGCTATTAATTTGGCTGAGAAAGGGGCAAATCATGATTTAGATTATTATTATACTGGTGGTGAGATTTTACTCGGTGGTGAGGGCTGTTCTGATGATTCGGGGTCAGTTAAATGTACTATAGCTTCAAGTAAAAATTCTTTTGAATTTAGATTACCTTTTGTGGGGATAGTAAATTTAGGTGATTTTTCATTATTTTCACTTTCTTTAGTTCTTGGTTTTGTTGACGGTTTTAATCCTTGTGCAATGTGAGTTCTTGTTACATTTCTTTTAATATTAATGCAAATAGGAGATCGCAGAAAAATGCTTTATGTTGCAGGTCTTTTTATATTTGCTCAAGCAGTAATATATTATTTAATATTAAATGTTTGATATCAAGCATGAGATTTCATAGGACTTGATGCAATTGTTACCCCATTGATAGGAATATTGGCTATTGGAGGAGGAGTATACTTTTTATATAAATATATTAAGACAAAAGACAAATTAGTTTGTGATGTTACTAATGAAAAAGATAGATCTAAAATTGAAAAGAAAATACATAAATTAATAAAGTCTCCCGTAACCTGAGCAACCACAGCAGGAATATTAGCAATAGCATTTTCTGTGAATATAATTGAATTTGCTTGTTCTGTTGGGATTCCACAAGCCTTTACAAAAATACTTGAATTGAATACTTTAAGTTTTCTTGAACATCAGTTTTATATAATGATTTACATGGTGGCTTACATAATAGATGATTTAATTGTATTTTCTTTTGCTTATTATGGTATTACAAGGTTACAGTCAAGTTATAAGTATGCAAAATATTCCGCACTTATTGGAGGTATCTTAATGTTGGTATTGGGCTCAGTTATGATTTTTGCTCCGAATATGTTGGTTATTTAGGTTTCTTTAATTTAAAATAACAACTATTTTTTAACCAAATATCAAAAAGTGTAAGTTATTTTATTTTTTTATGATGTGATGTAAAAACAACCAAAAAATGTTTTGGTATATTTTACACTTTCAAATAATAATTAGAAGTATTATTATTTTTTAAATTTATGTTAGAATAATTTTATGTTAGATAAAAAAACTGAAGAAGAATTTAAAAAATTATTATTTATAGATACCGAAACTACAGGTTTGGAAAAAGAAGACAGAATTTTTCAAGTAGCCTATGAATTTGAAGGTGTAGAATATAATGAATTATTTAAGCCAAATATTCCAATATGTATAGAAGCTATGGAAACAACACATTTTACAAATAAAGATGTGGCGGATAAAGAAATATTTAAAGATTCAAAAATAGAAAAACATTTAGAAAAAATTTTTCAAAATTCAGAAAATATTTTTATAGCTCACAATGCAAAATTTGATGTTAAAATGATTGAAAAAGAAAATTTAAAAGTTAATTCTGTTATTGATACTTTAAAAATTGCACAATTTTTAGACCCTGATGCAAAACTTAAGGCTTATCGTTTGCAATATTTAAGATATGCACTAGATTTAGAAGTTGAAAATGCTCAAGCTCACGATGCTTTGGGTGATATAAGAGTTTTAAAAGCTTTATTTATTAGATTGTATGAAAAAATGTTAAAAGATAATAGTCCAAAAGAAGTTATAGAAAAAATGTTGGAAATTTCTTCAAAACCAATTTTAATTAAAAGAATAAATTTTGGAAAACATAAAGGAGAATTAGTTTCTGATGTTGCAATGACTGACAAAGGATATTTAGAATGGCTTTTTAAAGAGAAGAAAAAGCAGGCTTTGGAAGGGGATAATGATGAAGATTGAATGTTCACATTAAAAACTTATTTGTAATATTTTTGTGTCTGTGTTTGTGTCATTGCGTCTGTGTCATTCCGGGAACGAAGTTACCCGGAATCCAGGATTAAAATTGCAAACCGTGTAATTTTTCACAAAATTATTTTTACAAAATACTTTTTTTAAATTTATTCACCTTATGTTTTAAAACCTGGATTCCAGATAACTTCGTTTCCGGAATGACACAGACACACAGCGCTATGAGATAGACACAGAAACAATTTCAAAAACAGATAGTTTTTTTACTAAAAATATTGTATAATATTAAAAACCAAATAATAGCTTCAACATTATTTAAAGAAGCAATACTTGTGGATTGGTTGTGTGTATTACACTCAAAACACTCAAGCTTTGCTTCGTAAAAAAGTGTGGATGTGTGAAACTTTAAACAAAAAAACAATGGCTAAAGAAATTAAACAAAAATTAAAATTACAAATTCCAGCAGGCAAGGCAATTCCTGCACCACCCTTGGGACCAGCTCTTGGACAAGCTGGTGTTAATATTGGAGAATTCACAAAACAATTTAATGATGCTACTAAAGACAGAATGGGAGATATAATTCCTGTAATTGTAAATGTGTACACTGATAGAACTTATGATATTACTTATAAAACTCCACCAGCTTCGTTTCTTATTTTAAAAGCTTTAAATTTAAAATCAGGATCGGGAAAAAATATTCTTAAAAAAGTTGGAACTTTAACTAGGAAACAAGCGGAAGAAATTGCAGAAGTTAAAATGGAAGACTTATCTGCTAATGATTTAGAACAGGCCGTAAAAATTATTTATGGAACTGCAAGGTCAATGGGAATATCAACAGAAGATTATAAATAAAATATTTTTCATAAAAATAAAAAAATTCGCTTTGCGAATTTTTTTATTAGCAAACGAAACGAGCGTCGGAAAAAGAATGAGTTTACGAGTACATTTTAATACCTCGTCAGCTTGCTGTGAGGATCCTTTATTTTTTATTTTTTCAAAATTTCAACAGTTTTATCTAAAGAAATATTTTCAAATTTTTCTTTAGTAAAGATATTTTTTACTGTATATTTTTTATTTTCAATTTCATTTTCTCCAAAAACTATAAAAAATTCTATTTCCTTTTTTTCTACAGAATTTATTTTTTTTGTTAGTTTTCTGTTGGAAAAATCTATTTCTGTATTTATATTTTCTATCCGTAATTGTGTGGCAAATTTTTCTGCTTCTGAATTAAATTCTTTTTCTAAAGGTAAAATAGTAAGAGTAGTTTTAGATTTTAGTTTTGGCAGAAGTCCACGAATTTCTAAAGAATCTTTTGCTGTAACATCGCCCATTCCAAAACCAACTGCGGGAATTTTTTCTTTTCCAAAAATATCTAATAAATCATCATATCTTCCTCCGCCAAACATTGACCTATTATTCTCTGGATTTGTATCAAAAAATTCAAAAATTATATCAGTGTAATAATCAAAACCTCTCATTAGAGTCAAATCAAATGCTACATTTTTAAAACCTTTTTCTTGTAGTGTGGTTATGAGTTTATGTGTTTTTTCAAGATTTTCACTCTCTATTTTTTCTAAATTTACTCAGTCAAAATTTTCTATAATTTCTTTTATGCCTTCAAGACTTTTTGTATTAATAAAATTATTAAAAATTCCTATGCTTTTTGAACTGTTTTTTAAAATACCAGATAATAGTTCATCAAAACTTTCTGATGTTAATTTATTTTTTTTATCAATTAATTTTGAAAGTTCATAAGAAGTCGATTTGATATATTTAGATACTTCATTCGCTTCATCTTCGGATGTGGGAATGTTACTTGCTGACATAGTGGAATATGAAATATAGTTCAAAATAGGATTTATAATTTTCCTATTATTTATTTTAATTTCAAAATCATTTAAAGATAGTCCCATATTTTCCAAAATTTTTGCTCCCATTTCTATTAATTCAATTTCAGCTTCAATTCCTTCAATTCCAAAAATATCAGCATTAAATTGATAATGCTCTCTCAGTCTTCCACGTTGAGGTTTTTCGTATCTAAAAAGGTTGGGAATAGAATATCATCGAATTGGTTTTGGAAGTTCTCGTTCTTGGGCTGCTATCATTCTGGCTAATGTTGGAGTTAATTCAGGCCTGATAGTTACATTCCTTCCACCTCGGTCTACAAAATTATAAGTTTCATTCTGAACAATTTCCTGTCCTGATTTTGCAATGTATAGTTCAGAGTATTCCAAAGGAGAAGCATTGTAATTTTCATAACCAAATAATTCTGCCGATAAGGACATTTGTTTGAATAATCATTTCTGAAATAATCAGTCTTTTGGATAAAAATCTCTAACGCCTTTATAAGAGTTAGTTGACACAACCTTTGTTTCTTTTATGCTTTTATTCATAAATATATTTTAACATATAAAAATATTAATAAGGGTGGTGATTAAATTTTT
>CAZDWR010000022.1:0-7229 GCA_964509275.1 uncultured Candidatus Saccharibacteria bacterium | reverse complement strand
AAGTGTTTAATGCCCGATGGGGCTCGGGCAAAAGATTTTCAGAAAATTATTTTTAAAAATTATTTTGTTAGATTTAAACGTTTTATGGCTTTAATCCTGGATTCTGGGTAACTGCGTTCCCGGAATGACGCAGACACAAACAAAAACTATATGTTACAATTTAAACTATATTATGAAAAAAATTATTATTATCGGGGCTGGAGATATTGGATCTCATATTGCCTCAGCATTAATTTGAAAAAAAATTCCAGTAGACCTAATTTTAGTTGATAAAAATGACAAACTTGAAAAAGCTCAAGTTTTAGACTTAAAAGATTTAACTGCTATAAACAATCAAACAAAAATTAGTCATGGAGATTTTTGTGATGAAAATGTTAGAGATGGAGACATATTTGTTATTACAGCCGGATTAAAGCATGGGATAAATAAAAGCAGATTAGATTTATTAAATAATAATATAAAAATTTTAAAAGATATTAAAAAAAAAATTGGAAAACTTAAAAAAACAGCCATAGTTATTTTAATTTCTAATCCTGTTGATATTTTAACTTTTGAAGCTATAAAAATTTTTAATTTACCAAAAAATCAGATTTTTGGAAGCGGAACTTTTTTAGATACACTGAGATTAAAATGACGACTTTTAGAACTAGGATTTACTGAAAAAGAAGTTGAGAAAACCCTTGTTTTAGGTGAACATGGAGATTCATCTTTTATTCATTGAGGAAACTTTTTCAGCAGAAGTAAGATATGTGAAGCTGAAAAAGAAGAGTTAGAAAATAAAATAAAAAAAGGAGCTTATGAAATTATCAAAGGCAAGGGTTCAACTTATTTTGGTATTGGTGGAGCAACAGCAGAAATATTAGAGTCAATAATATTAGAAAATAAAAAAATATTCCCATTGTCAGTTTTTATTGAAAATGAAAACACTGTTATTTCTATGCCTGCCACTCTATCCAAAGAAGGAATAAAAAAAATTATTTTTCCAAAATTATCACATGAAGAAGAAAATAAATATAAAAAATCTATTGAAATGTTAAAATCATTTCAATAACAAGACAAAGGTATTTTTAAACCCTTAGAATCTTACTATAATTTTTTAAATTAAAATATTTTAATTAATATTAAATCTTAAAAACTGTCATGGTGTTTGTGCCACCGATATTTTTAAAAGGCATTCCTGCAACTAAAACAATGTCATCTCCTTTTTTAGCCATTTTATTATTTAAAATCCATTTTCTAGTTCCATCAATTGCCTCATTTAATTCTTTAAAAACTGCTTTATGTCCACAATGAATACCAAAAGATATAGCACATTTTCTAATAGAGTGCCTTGATGGCGAAATAATAAAAATATCTTGTTTTGGTTTATGTCTTGAAATCATTCGTGCGGTTCTGCCTGATTCTGTTAAAGCTATAATTATTTTTGCACCAATATCGTTTGCTGTTTTTGCAACATATCTAGTTACTGCGTCTTCTGTGGCGATAAAATCTTTTGACTTGTACGAATATTCTCTTTCACTGAACCTTTTGTAGTTCATAGTAGACTCTACTTCCAAAGATATTATGCACATTATTTTAACGGCCTCTAGAGGGTACTTCCCCATTGCAGTTTCCTCTGATAGCATTATTGCATCAGTCCCGTCTAAAATAGCATTTGAAATATCTGAAACTTCCGCCCTAGTTGGTACTGGAGAATTAATCATAGAATCCACCATCTGCGTTGCTGTGATTACTGGTTTTCCCACAGAATTACATTTTTTAATGATATCTTTTTGCATTTTTGGAACCCTTTGAGCTTCAACCTCTACAGCAAGATCTCCTCGAGCAATCATAATTGCATCTGATTCAAATAAAATTTCATCAAAATTTTTAATGGCAGTTAGAGTTTCTATTTTTGAAATAATCATTGCTTTTGATCCTGCTTTATCTAAAATATTTCTTAATTCACGAACATCTTTAGCAGTATTAACAAAAGAAAAAGCAATAAATTCTACATTATTTTTAATTCCAAACTCCACATCTTTTTTATCTTTTTTTGTTAAAGCTGAAATAGATATTTCTGAATCTGGTAAATTAACCCCCCTTAAATTTCTTATAAATCCTCCTCTAACAACTTTTGCTTCTAAAAAATCTTTATTTACTTTAATTACAATTAACTCTTGTTTTCCATCATTTAATAAAATTCTATGACCTTTTTTGACATCTTTTAATAAATTTTTATAGTTAATAGAAAAACTTTTATTATTACCAACAACTTCTTTTGTTGTAATCTTTACCTTTCCACCTTTTTTTAAAACTGTTTCTCCTCCTTCAAATTCTCCTGTTCGTATCTTTGGCCCTGATAGATCTTGTAAAATAGAGATTGCCTTGCCTGATTTTTTTTCAGCTGCTTTAATATTTTTCAAAATCGGTAAAGCAGAATCACCTTCTTCATGAGAAAAATTAATTCTGGCCACATTCATTCCTTCCAAAGACATTTTTGTCAACATGTCTATATTATTTGTTGCTGGTCCGATGGTTGCGATTACTTTTGTTTTTTTATATTTCATTATAAAAAAGATTATAACACTTTTTGTTATATTTGTTAGCTTTAGACTTGGATTAAATTATAAACTGAAAACAATTATGTTTTAAGTACTACTATTCCGTGATTATATAGTTTTGTATTAGTTTTTTAAATAGGTCAGATTTATTAAATAGTTGTGTGGAATAATTTTTGAGCAGCATGGAGAAAATTTTTCTCTGGCTAGTCGCTGATGAAGTCTGACCTCTTGAAAAATGCGTTGCTGTGTTTTAAATGCCCTTAGTGTGTCCTGCCTAGAAACACTAGGCATGCCACGTCATTCCAGATAGCTTCGCTTCTGGAAGTACACAGACACAATGGCACAAACACAAACAAAAAATATAACAAAAAATTCATAATATTTTGTTAAAAAAAACTTCCAGGCTCAAGCTTTAATCTAAGAAAACATACAGTGGAAAACTTATTAGTTTTTTAATTCTAACATTTCATTCTTTTTAACGATTATTGCTGTATCTTTATCTTAAAGCTTTTCTTCAGCCAGCCTTTAAAGCTTCTTCTTCGGTACAAAATCATTTCTCTCCTTTTGAAATATCTATTTTTGTTCTAAAATAATTTTTTTGTTCGGGAGTATGATATATTTTTTCTTTATTTTTAATTGAAATATTTCCTTTAATAGCACAGGTTCCGTCAGGCTTTTTATACACTCCATTTAAGCTGATAATTTTTACAAACTCTTTTTCATATTCCAAACAAGTATTTTCAGCCCATAAACCTTTTTTATTTTCTTCTGCATATTTTTGAGCTATTTTATATTTTTCTTGATTTTTGTAAGCTTTGTTATAAGTGTATTCATAAGAATAACCCTGCTTTATCATTTGTTCTCCAAAATCAACCTTTCCATCAATCAACAAATAAGCTAACAGTCTTCCATATCTACCCCTCTCACCCTGGCTATCATCCATTTCAATTGATACTTTTTTACCAGATAATAATTCTAAAGCTTTTTCTTTGGCTTCATTTCCAAAACATTCTAACCTGCTTCCGATCTCTGGAGTATCAATTCCAATAATTCTGATTGTTTCAATTTTTTTATCGATTAAAATCTTAATGGTGTCTCCATCAATTACTCTGATAATCGGGTGTAAATTATTTTTTGCTGTTTCTAACCCCTCCTTGGTTTCTTCAGGCTTATTTTGCCTGGCTTCTTTCTTTATTTCTTTAATATAAACACTAGAATATGCTGTACTTTCTTGAGCTACGTTTTTTGTATTTTCTAATTTTTCATCTGCTTGCAAAAAATTTCTAGATATTTCTTGGGTATATTTTTCTTCACTAGCACTTAAAATAATAACCAAAAAAAACAACAAAATAATTATGATAATAATTGTTTTTATGTTTTTCATTTTTATAAACTACTTTTTTTTCCACCAAAAAATCTAGCTTTAGTATTTTTTGTCCTCCCACTAAGAATCGAACTTAGATCTAGAGATTAGAAGTCTCTTGTTCTATCCATTGAACTATGGAAGGATATTAGAATTGTTCGAAAATATAAAAATATATTCGTCGCTCGTTCGGAAACAAAAATAAATTTTCATTTCACTCACTTCGCTAGAATATAAGCTTTTATCGAAATTTCTAGATTTTGGCTGCAAAGTCAAATTCTCAAAAAACCTTGTCCCGACAAGGTTTCTCTCGAGTTTAACTTTTTGCTCAAAATCTAAAAATTTCGCTTAAAAGTTATTTCCGAACAATTCCATTGCATATAGTACTAAAAAAAAGTATATTTTTCAAGTTATTTCTGAATAACTTTTAAAGCTTTTTTAAAACTTTTTGGAACTTCAGCAATCGCTTCTATTTCTTCTCCATTTAAATCTTTAAATTTTATTTTATAAGCGTGCAAAGCTTGTGTGGTAAAAAATAAATTTTCTTCTACTGGAGCTTCTCGATTAAATTTTTTTCCCGCATATAAATGATCTGCCACGATAGGATAATTATCATGTTTTAAATGAACACGAATTTGATGTGTTCTTCCTGTTTTGGGAAAAATATCTAAATAAGAAAAATCCGAATTTTTAGTAATTAATTTATATTTAGTCTCCGCTTCTCTGGCCTCACCTCTAACTCCCCTGTTTGTAGTTCATTTTCTAAAATCTGTCTTAGAGCGACCGATTTCAGACATGATAGTTTTTTTATCAAATTTCACTGCTCCATAAACAAAAGTTCTGTAATTTTTTTTTATTTCTCTATTTTTAAATTGTTCTTTTAAAGAGTAAAAAGAATCTTGATTTTTTGCAATAATCAAAATTCCTGTAGTGTCTTTATCTAGTCTATGAACAATTCCAGGTCTTTTAATACTGACTTTTTCATTAATATAAATATCCTCACCCACTCCATCAATCTGGGGATATTTTTCTAAAATTCAATCAACTAAAGTTTCTTGTTCATTTCTACCATCGCCGTGTACTAGCATTCCTAACGGTTTATTAATAATCAAAAGATTATTATTTTCGAAAATTATATCTATATTTATTTTATTTTTAGTCTTTGACATTTTATTTTTTTTATGATATCCTACTGGAATCCTTTTACCTTAGGATCTGTTGGTGGTAACTCGCCTCGGTGTATTTTAAAATATACACGACTACTGCACTTAATTCTTATTTTGTGCAGTTTTTTATTCTCCTCTGTTTATTTTAACCGAATTTTTATATTTTTCAAGGATTTCTTCAAATTTTTTTTTAGAAAAATCTGGTCAAAGTGTATCAATAAAAAACAACTCAGAATACGCAGATTTTCAAAGTAAAAAATTTGAAAGTCTTTTGTTGCCACCAGTTCTGATAATAATTTCTGGTTCGGGAATATTGGCACTCTGCAAATATTTTTCAAATTTTTCTTCATTCAATTCCAAAATTTCATCTGATTTTAATTTCTGAGAAATATCTTTTACTGCCTGTAAAATCTCATCTTTACCACCATAAGAAATTGCAAAAAAAACTTTTGTTTTGTAATCTTTAGTTTTATCTTCAAGCTCTAGCATTTTTTTTTCTAAAAATTTTGGAAATTTATTTAAATTTCCAATAAATTTAATTGAAACTTTTTTTTCTAAAATTTTACCACTTTCCTTAATAAACATGTGTTCAAATAAGGACAAAATATTTTGAATTTCTTCCTTTGTTCTTTTTCAATTTTCTGAAGAAAATACGTAAAAAGTAATATTGTTTATCTCTAAATCTTTTGCTCAATCTATTGTTTGAAAAACAACCTTACTTCCTTCCTTGTGCCCCTCTGCTTTATTTAAATTGTTTTTTACAGCTCACCTTCTGTTTCCATCTACTATAAAACCTATAGATTCTACTTTTTGTTTTTCTTTCATAAATATAAAATTGTTATTTTTGTCCTCTCGGTAAGAATCGAACCTACATCTAGCCCTTAGGAGGGGCTTATTCTATCCATTGAACTACAAGAGGATTTTAAAAAAGTATAACATAAGTAACAAAAAAAGGCGCCTTTTAAGACGCCTCAAGTGTTAAAAGAGTACCAATGCTAAAATACAATGATAGCCATAAAAATAATAATGGCTACAATTGCGATGATCGTTGCTACGAACATCCCCTTCTCCTCTATCCAGTCATCATCTTGTTCTTTCATCTTTATCTCCTAATTTTAAAACCTATATAAAAAATACCTTATAGTTCCTAAAAAGTTAACTACTCCAAACAAAAACTATTTGAATATTCTTTCTGACCAGAAAGATCTCCATTATCACATTCTCTAACTTGTGCAAAAAAGCTACATGTTTTATTATTCTCGGCCGATGATTTTGAATAGAATATTCTAGCTTGACCGTGCCCTACTTTTACTCCTCCAAGGTAGCATCCTGCTGGTTTCAGTTTCTGACATGCTCAAAATTCATATTTCTTATCACCAAATAAATTACCATTTGAACAAATTCTATTTTCACTATAATTACTACAAGAATCATAATGAGGGACTTCTGATTTACTAAAAAATATATGAGATCTGTTATTTGGAATAGTATATTCCCTGCCTAAAGGATCAGCTCCACGACAAACACCTTCTTTTGAAACTCTGCATTCTTTATATTTAAAAATACTATTGCCTGTCAAAATAGTTTCTACACAGGTTCTTTTACCTTTGTATCTTTCACAATTATCGCCATAAGGAACAACGTTTCTAGAATATAATTCTATTTCCTCTCCATTTTTTATAGTGGTTTCTGCATCTATTCTACACTCAACTGTTCTAACACATTTAGAATAAGTGAACTTCTTATTCCCTAATCAAAACCCATCATCACATCTTCTTTTTAAAGAAAAATTTGAGCATTTTTCATGAACGCTTATTGAAATTCTTGAATAAAAGGTTTTAACAGTTCCATGTTCTCATTCTTGACCATCTGCTAAACAAGCAATATTTTTATAGTCAGCATATTCTATTTCTTTTTCTTCAATTTCTGTTCTCTTGTCTGTAATAATATTTTTGAACTCTTTGTCTACATAAGTTAGTTCGGGAACGACAACTAAAGGAGTTTCTTTAAAAAAAGTATTGTACACATAAAAAAAACCCATAAAAATACCTATTGCTAAAAAAAATAATAGTATATAAAATGCGATATTATTTGTACTTTTATTCATGCTTGAATATTAACATACTTTTATAGACCTTCGCAATTTTTTGCAGGCCT
>CAZDWR010000021.1:0-7308 GCA_964509275.1 uncultured Candidatus Saccharibacteria bacterium | reverse complement strand
TTTAATGTCACATATCAAAACTTCATGCAAAATCAGTTTTTTTATCTATTCAATATAAATATTTTTCCCTATCATCAATTTTTAAATCTATAATATCAAAACTTTTATTTTTCAAACGAGAATCAAAAACAAGTTCCACTGTAAAATGTTCTGTATCTATTTTATATATATTGTCTTGAAAATAATTTTTTCCTTTATATCAATCATCTGGTTGATTCTCACTATCCATAACTATAGGCACTGCACAATAAAGATAAATATTATTTGAAGATCAAACACATTTTTCAACAAAAGTAGCCATATTTAAATTTAATATTTTTTCTTCATTATTTTTATCATCAAAAAAATCTATTAATATATTTCTTTGTCCATTTCTTTCTGCAAAAGAATATAAGATCTTAGAAAAATCATAATTTACATTTGAATTTAAAGATTTCTTTTTATTTTTTAATTGAATTAATTCTCCAGTTTTAACATTTAATGAAAATGGAATTGAATATGCCTTTGAAGAAGTTTTTGTAGTTGCTAATATTTTATTTGCTGATGAAAAATCAAAGTTTCATTCTTTTAATTTTGAAGAAAATATTTTTCTTTTGTTTTCATTTTCTTTTGTTGTAATAATTCCATATATTTTTCCATCTTTTTCTCCCTTATTATTTTCAAAAATTGTGTAAAATATTTTTTGACTTTCTTTATTTATATAAAAACTATTTATATTATCTGGAAAAAATAATCCTTGAAAATTCTTTAAAAATTCACCTCCTACTACTTTACCCTCTTCTCTAATTATATTTTTTTCCTGATCTGTTTTTTGATTTAATGTTATAAAATAAGTTTTTATATCTCCAAAATTATTTAAATATCTAATAATAAAATTATCTTTATTAAAAAATTTAACATCAAATATTTTTGGAATTGTTATATTAGAAATTCTAACCTTTTCTTTAGTAAAATCATAAGTTCTATATATATGATTATTCCTTATTGATACATATCTTATTTCCGAATGCATCCTCCTATTATCAATTTTATTATTACTTCTTCTATTTTTATTTATATCAAAAATTTCTATTCTTGATAATGATTCTATATGTACCCCTGCTGTTGGTATACTAGAAATTTGCCTTAATTGTGGCATAATTTCTTTTTTAATCTCACTTTCTTTTTTTATTTCTTCTTTTTTAATCTCACCTTCTTTTTTTGTTATTTTATTATCTCCAAAAGGAAAAAAATTTTGAATAAATCCTTGATCATTTTTTTGTTCTTCTTTTGTTATATTATTTTGTTGAAAATATCAAAATAAAAAAGAAAATAATCCTATAAAAAATACTGCTAATATTATTTTTATGATATTATTATTACTCATTAAATTATTATATCAAAGTAATCAAAAAAAAACATCTTTTTAAATTAATTCTTAAATCTAAAAGTTTTTTTAATAAAATATTATAAACTTTGTATTTGTATTTGTGTTTGTGTCATTCCAGAAGCGAAGCTATCTGGAATCCAGGTTTTAAGACAGAGAACATATTAATATAACAAAATAATTTTTTAAATATTTTATTTTAGACTTGTTAAGCATTAAACGCTCTATATTTTAAAACCTGGATTCCAGATAGCTTCGCTTCTGGAATGACACAGACACAGATGTAGACATAAAGGAATGACACTTTTTCTTAGTGATGTTCTGAGATGAATTTCTTTCTTGGCGATTTCCTGAGTCTAAAAACACTAATACATAGCTAAAAAAAACTAATACAAAACTACACAGACACAACAAAACAATCACAAAATAAGACAATATTATTTTTAAACATAAAAGTTTTTAAGTTTTATTTTACCTTGAAAGAGGCATTACAATATAAGTAAAAGTTTTATCTCCAATAGGTCTAATTAACAAAGGTTTTCCTGGATTAAAAATACATTCAAAAGAATCTGTTGTTATAGCTGAAAAAGAATCTTGAATATATTTATAATTAAAGTTAACTTCCAAATCATCACCTACCACAACTGCCGGAACTTTAATATTATTTTCTCCTAAAATATTTTTAGTTTCTAATGAAAATTTTTTATCTTTTACAATAATTTTAATTTGATTAAAATCATCTGAAAAAATATTAACTAATTTTAAAGAATCTATAAAATCTTGTTTTAAAATAATCACCGATGTTGTTGTATCTTCTGGAATTAATTTTTTATAATCAACATAATCACCATCTATTAATCTTGAAAAAATTACAAATTCTGGTGTTTTTATAAAAATTTGATTTTTGTAAAAATAAACATCAATTTCTAAGCTATTTGAATATATTAATGTTTTCATGATCGGAGAAACAGAATCTCCAGGAATAAGTACTGAAAATTCTTCATTTGAATCATTTTTATATGTAAATTTTTTTTCAGCAAGACGAAAACCATCAGTAGCAACAAAAGATATTTTATCTTTTTCTCCTGAAATAAAAATTGAAGAAAGTTCTGGTTTAATGTTTGATTTAGATGCAGCATAAAATGTAGCGTACAAACCTGCTAAAAAATCTTTAACTTGTATAGTTATTTTTTTTTCTAAATTATTTTCATCTTGATTTTCTAATTTTAAAGATGAAGGAAAATCCTCATAAGAAAATATATTTATATCTATTTTAGAATTTTGTGAAGTTATTTTTAAAATATTATTTTTTAATTCTAAAGAAACTTCATTATCTTTTATTGCTGAAATTGTTTTATATAAAAGATTTGCCTTTATTGCAACCTTTCCTTCTTTTTCTACAACAACAGGAATTTCAGATGAATATGATGTATCTATATTTGTAGATTCAATATATAAATATCCATTTCTTGATTCTAAAATTACACAAGACAAAACTTCAAGGTCTAAATTTTTACCTATAAAATTTTCTGCTTGTGATAAAACTTTTTCTAAATTATTTTTTACACATCTGATTTTCATAACTTTATATATATACTAATGCATAATAGTATGCTCTGTGGATATGTATATAAGTGTAACATATACGAATTTATACGGCACTATAGAAGAGATATAAATGTTAATAAAACTGTTGATTAAAATATAAGATGTTTATAATAACTAAAAATATTTATTTTTAGTTATTTAGTTGTTTTTTAAACACAGGTTAAAAATATTATTCAGATATTTATACAGGGAAAATATTTGTTTATACATTTTTTTTACACAGAATACAACACTTTTAAAATTTTTGTCTTACTTATTTTTTAATTTTTAATTGAACACTTAAATTTAATTGTCTGATTAAATAAGTATTTAGATTAAAGCTTAAACCTGGAAGTTTTTTTTTGACAAAATATTATGAATTTTTTGTTATTTTTTTATTTGTGTTTGTATTGTTGTGTCTGTGTCCTTCCAGAAGCGAAGCTATCTGGAATCCAGGTTTTAAGACAGAGAACATGTAAATTTAATAAAGTATTTTTTAAGAAGAATTTTATAATTAATTACACTATTCATAATATAAATCCTGGATTCCAGATAGCTTCGCTTCTGGAATGACACAGACATAAAGAAATGATGTAAATAAAGTTTTTTAACAAGCAAGTTTTATAGGTTGTAAGTTTTTTATTTTTCTAAGCAATATTATTTTTTAGCGAAGCGAGAGTTGAAAAAAGATTGAACAAAGTGAATATTTTTTTATAAAAAATCTAATACATATTCCTAATATTCTCAATATCTCTTTTTAACTCAACTTCATTTAAAATACCTTTTTTTATTTTTTCATAAGAATGCATAACTGTTGTATGATCTCTACCTCCCAGTTTTTCCCCTATTCCTGGATATGACTGACCAAAATCTTCCCTTAAAAGATACATAATAATTTGCCTAGGTCCAACAAATTCTTTTTTCCTGATTTTTTTATAAATATTACTTTTATCAATATTATAATAGTTTGAAACAATCTCAACTAATTTTTTGTAATTAATAGGTTGTTTTTTCTTGTAATTAGCTTTGATAATTTCTTTAACTTCAGAAAGTTGTAATGGTCGTTTTTTAATTTCAGTTTGAATAAAAATATTATTTAAAATACCTTCTAATTCTCTAATATTTCCAGTAACTGCTGTTGAAATATAGTCCAAAATTTCATTCTCTATTTCAAAATTATTTAGTTTTGATTTCTTTTTTAAAATTTCAAATCTTGATTCGTAGTCTGGAGATTGAATGTCTATAATCATTCCAGCATTAAATCTAGATTTAAGTCTATCTTCAAGGTCTGAAATTTGATTAGGATGTTGGTCTGAAGAAAGAATTATTTGTTTATCATTATTATGTAAGAAATTGAATAAATGAAAAAGTTCTTCTTGAGTTCTTTCTTTTTTTGTAAGAAATTGAATATCATCCATAATAAAAACATCGTATTCTCTATATTTTTTTTTAAAATTATTTGTTTTATTAGATTTAAGTCCGATAAAATCAATAACATCCATATAAAACTTTTCACTGGTTGTGTAAAAAACTTTTTTTGAAGGATTATTGATTTTTAAAATATTCCCAACAGCCTGAATAAGATGTGTTTTTCCGTAACCAGTATTTCCGTAAATTAACAAAGGATTGTAAATTACTTCCTTCCTGTTTACAACAGCTTGAGAGGCGGCGTAAGCTACTTCATTAAAAGACCCAACAACAAAATTATCAAATCTATATTTTGGATTAAGATTTGTTTTATTATTTTTTGTAGAAAGATTTAAAGATAAAGGTGTTTTTTTATCTGTAATATGTTTTGTTTCAGAACTTTTTGAAGATTTTGTTTTCTTTGAAAAATCTGCTCTGTTAATTAATGAGGAATCAATTTTTTCTACCACATACTCCACCTTTCTTATTTCAGGAATAGCAACAATTAAAAATTTTAGAACATTAGAATTAAATTTTTCTAAAATTCATTTTTTTACAAATTCTGAAGGGACTGCAATAATTGCCGTATTTTCATTTTTTATTTCTTTTAATTCAATATCTTTAAATCAAGTATTAAAATTAGCTTTTGAAATATTAAGTTCAATATTAGCTAGCACAGAATTTCAAGTTTTTTGCATATCTAAATCCATAATTGAATTTTACTAGAGTATTTTTTTCATACCATAAGAAAAATACTAATTTTTTAAATAAAAGTGTATAAACTGTGGAAAAAACATAATTTTTTAGAGAAAAAGGGATAAAAAAAAAAACTTGATTTCTGTCTTTTTTGATAGTATAATTCCAGATATTATGTCTCAAACTTATAAACCAAAAAATAGAAAAAGATTAAAAACTCACGGATTTTTAAAAAGAATGTCAACTTCTAGTGGAAGAAGAATTATTTTAAATAGACTACGAAAAGGAAGAAAAGCCTTGGCGGTTGCTATTGGAAAAAAAAGAATTTCAAAATAGAAAGTATTTGTTAATTATTTAATAATATTTGCTTTTTTAAAAAGACCCAGTAATTCTTTTTGAATATCTGGTTTTTTTTTGTGATTAATTTTTTTTGTAATTAAAACAATAATTTTAATGTTATTTGAAATTTCAGAAAAGTTTTCTTTAATAATTGTATAAATTTTTCTTCGAGAAAGTGTGCGATCAATAGCTGTTTTTTCTATTTTTTTAGAAATTGCTACTGATATTTTTTTAGAATCATTTATTGGTAATATTATAATTAAAAAAAAAGTTGATGAAATCTTTTTTCCATTTTTAAAAACTTTTTGAAATTCTTCTGTTGTTAATCTATTCTTTTTTTTTAGCATTATTTTAATCTTTAAAAATTTTTAAAATCATTTGTTCGGCTGCTTTTTTTGAATTTGCAGATGCAATTCATCTTCCTTTGTGGCAAAAATTTATTCCATTAATTCCTGAAACTTTTTTTAATTCATCTCCATCTAAACCAGCTCATTCTTCGGGCATTTTCATTTTTACTTCTTTTGAAGATAAACTTTTAAGAGTAGAAATGATTATTCAGATATTAGGATTTTTTTTCTTAACTAAAAATAAAATATCAGGATGATTAGGAAAATACTTTCCAATAGAAATTTCTGGATCATTTATTCAAATTACTCTTTTATCTATAGAATTATTATAAAATTTTTCAAACTTTTCTGCATCGGCATTTTTTTTTTTTGTTCAGGCTATTTCATTTTTTAAAGCACTTTTAGCGATCTCTAAGACTTTAATAAAAGCTATATCAAAATCTTCTTTTTTCCCTGACAGTGGGGCAAAAGAATTTTTTAAAGAAGGAAAACTATACAATGAAAAATCATATAAAGGTTTTGTTAAATTTACACCTGTATCATTTGCATCAACACCCATTACAATTTGATAATCAATTTTTTCTGCAATTTCTTTTGAATCACATAATTTTTCTCCATATTTTTTTCAGACTAAACCAAAAGAAGAATAAAATATTCCATTTTTTCTTATACCGGCTCCATTTTTTTGATGATGATCAAAAATATTATTTTTTTCATCATATTCTCCGCCAACATCAAAAATAAAAATGGGATTTGTTTCAGTTTGATTCCTGGCTTGTTTTTTGTATTTTTTTAAATCTTCAATTTCTCTGGTCCGAATAATTTTATATCTAATTCCCCTTTTTTCCATAAATAAGGTTAATGTGGCAGCAGCAAAAATATCATCAATATGAAAATTATGAGAATGAGTAATTAAAAGGGCTTTGTCGTTTGCAATTGTATAAAAGATTTTTGAGAAAATTATTAATAATATTGCAAAAATTAAAAAGAAAAATAAAAATCCAGAATGAGAGTCAATAACTGAAGGACCAAAAGAAAGAATAAAGGTTATTGGAATTATTCCTAATAAAGTGGCAAAAAAATATTTTAAAAATTTAACTTTAGAATGAATGCCTAGAAAATACGAAAAACCATCTGGAGGAATGAATAATCTAAAAAATAAAATATCAGTAAATCGTAAGTTTTTAGGAATTTTTTTTTCTAAGTTTTCTAATTTTTCTTCACTAATAAATTTTAAAACAAATTTTCTGCCAATTTTTCTAGCCATAAAAAATGAAATAGCACTACCTGTTAAAATTCCTAAAAAAGTATAAATGAAGGTTTCTTCTGCTCCAAAAATCATTGCAACAAAAGGAATTGCTGGAGCAATAGTTATAGGTGAAAAAATAGTAGAAATTACTACAGCTAGAAAATATATTGCAATTGATAAATATAAATATTCCTCGGTAAAAAAAACTTGTAATTGTGTTAGGGGGTCAGTTAATAAAAAAGAAAAAAAGAAAGATAATAAAATAACTAAGAGGAAAATATAAGGGAAATTTTTTTTTATTTTATTTTTCATAATAT
>CAZDWR010000020.1:0-8027 GCA_964509275.1 uncultured Candidatus Saccharibacteria bacterium | reverse complement strand
CCAGATAGCTTCGCTTCTGGAATGACACAGACGCAAAGGAATGACACAGACGCAACAACACAAACACAAACACAAACACAAACAAAAAATATTTTATGATTATTAATCATGATATACTAAAAATAAAATGAACAATAATAAAAATAAAAATAAAAATGAACATTCTTTTTTCAAAAAGATTATTTTTTTTATAGATAGACATATTTTAGATTTAA
This sequence comes from uncultured Candidatus Saccharibacteria bacterium, assembly GCA_964509275.1. Taxonomy (GTDB): domain Bacteria; phylum Patescibacteriota; class Minisyncoccia; order Phycocordibacterales. The sequence continues at coordinate 7,812 of CAZDWR010000020.1, read as the reverse complement.
TTTTTATTTCTTTTGTTTTTTTTGTTATGGTGTTGATATTTGCACTTTACGAATTACAGATTGTTCAAGGAGAAAAACACAATAATCAGGTTTTAGCTCAAACAAAAAATGATTCTTTTTTAAGAACACAGCAAAGAGGAACAATATTTTTTACAAATCACCAGCAGGAAAGAACAGCCGTAGCTTTACAAGGAATTGCTTATACTATTGCAATAGTTCCAAAAAATATTAGAAATTCCGAGCTCGTATATAAAAAAATTTCAAAAATAATAGATTTAAATAAAGAAAATTTTATTAAAAAAGCAGAAAAAAAAAATGACCCTTACGAAGAAATAGCTCATAGGATTTCCAAAGAGAAAAAATTGGAAATACAAAAATTGAATATTTCTGGGGTAGTTTTTGTTCAAAAATCTTGAAGAAAGTATCCCTTTAATGAAATTTCAGGAAAAATTTTAGGTTTTACTAATTCTAAAATGGTAGGAATTTATGGTTTAGAAAAATATTATGAAGATATTTTATTTAGAGAAAAAGATAATTCTAATAAAAATATCTTTTGAAATTTTTTTAGAAATAAAGAAGATGATACTTTATTTTCAAAAAAAGTTATTTCAAAAGAAGGTGATTTAATTTCTTCTGTAGACATTGGATTGTCAATGCATATAGAAAGGGTTCTTCGGGGAATAGATGAAAGATATAATTCAAAATATTCAGCAGCTATAGTTATTAGGCCGGCAAGTGGGGAAATTATTGCTATGACAGATTCAAAAACTTTTAATTTAAATACAGAGAGGAAAGATTTTAGAAATAGATTTGTTGAGCATCGTTTTGAGGTTGGTTCAGTTTTTAAGCCTTTGGTTGTTGCTATTGGTTTAGAATCTGGAAGAATTAAAAAAGATTTTACCTACGATGATGATGAAGGTTGCGTTGTTGTTTCAGGCAGGAGTATTTGTAATTTCGATGAAAAGGGGCGTGGAAAAGAAATAGGATTGCAAAAAATAGTATCGCAGTCTTTAAATACAGGAATGATTGAGATTGTGAGAAAAATAGGAAATAAAAAATTTTTACAATATATGCTGGATTTAGGATTAGCTAAAGAAACAGGAATAGATATTCCTGGTGAAATTTCTTCAACTATTTCTAATTTAAACAATGGTGTAGATATTGATTTTGCTGCGGCATCTTTTGGGCAAGGAATTGCATTTACACCTATTGGGATTACAAGGGCATTATCATCGATTGCTAACGGTGGTTATTTGGTTGAGCCAAATATTATTCAAAAGATAGAATATGATGGATTAATACCAGACAGAGAATTTACTCCGAAAATAACAAGAGTGTTTTCTCCAGAGACAGTAAAAATTATTAAAAATATTATGGTCAAAAGAGCAGACACATATGCTAAAAATAAACCTTATTTTAATAGGAATTATGCAATAGCGAGCAAAACTGGAACAGCTCAAATTGCTTCTTCTAAGGGAGGATATTATACAGACAGACATATTCACGCTTATTTTGGTTTTTTTCCAGCGTATGCAAAACCAGAAGACAGGTATGCAATATTTTTATATACAGTACAACCACAGAATGTTAGATTTTCTTCTCAAACAATGACAGAGCCTTTTTATGAAATTGTTAATTTTATGATTCCTTACTTTAGAATAAATCCAGATAGAATTAATAGAAATATTTAGTTTTGTATTTACACATTTGTGTTATTGCGCCTGTGTCTGTGTCATTGTGTCGGGCGTCTGTTTCTGCGTCATTGTGTCGGGTGTCTGTGTCATTCCAGAAGCGAAGCTATCTGGAACCCAGGATTGAAGTTGCAAAACATTTAATTAATCACAAAATTATTTTTAAAAAATACTTTATTAAAATTACACGATCCATGTTTTAAAACCTGGATTCCAGATAGCTTCGCTTCTGGAATGACACAGACGCAAAGGAATAACACAGACGCAACAACACAAACACAAGACAGTATTGTTTTCAAAATTTGATTGTTTCTATTTCAGGTTGAATCCAAGGGCAAAGAAAGAACATTTATTTTTTTATGTTATTATTATTTTATGTATGAAAGATTAAAGGTAGATGATAAAAAAAATGATCCAGATTTTTCTAAAAAACTAAATGAAAATTTAAATAAAAATATTCAAAGTAGAACGGAGAAAGCCATAGAGGCAAATGAGGAGGTTTGGGAAGCTTTTGCCGAGGCAAAAGAAAAAATATTTAGTTTTTTTGATGAAATAAAAATTAAAATAGATAAAGAAAAGATTGATAGTTTAAAAATCTTTATAACAGAAGATAAAAATCCTTTTTTTGATAACGAAGTAGGTTCTATATCAGTTACACAAAAAAATTTAGAAAATAAAGAAAGATTGATTCACGAACTTGTACATGAAACATTACATTTTTTGTCAGCAAATAAAATAAATTTTGAAAAATACACAGAAGAGTTTAATGATATAGAATATAATGTTATGTCAGCAAAGGTAGGCTATAATTCTACATATAATTTAGTTAATAAGAATGGTAATACTTCTGAATATACAAAAAATTTATTTATCGCGTTTAATGAAGGAATTACAGAATCTTTAACTTCGTGGATTATCAAAGATAATAACAAGAGGAAAAGAAAATATGGCTATAAAGAAGAGGTTGAAATGGTAGAAAAGATAAAAGATAATATTTATGAAAATGAGGACAATAAATTTCCTAGAGAGTTTTTACAAGAATACTTTGATGGAGGAATGATGCACTTAAGAAAAATAGAAAAATTTTATGGGAAAGGAAGTTTGGGATTATTGGCAGAACTAAACACAGAAATCAAAATAAAAAATATAAAGAATGGACAGGTATTGGCAGAGAAATTAGAACTAAGAAGAAAAATTTTAGAATTTTTTACCAGTGATGATTTGAATAAACGAGAAGAATTAAGAAATATATTAATTAGATAGAATATTTTTATAAAATGTTTTATTAAATTTGCACGTTCTCTGTCTCAAAACCTGGATTCCAAATAGCAAGCTTTTGGAATGACACAGACGCAAAGGAATGACACAAACACAACAACACAAACACAAACACAAATACAAAGACAATACTGCAATAACACAAAAATAAACCAAGAATAAAGTTTTTATTTATACTTTTTTTTGTTAGAATTAGAAAATAAAGAAATGAATAAGCAAACAAAAAAACAAGAAAAAAAGAATTTAGAAAAGTTTAATAGATTGGTGAACTATTTATCAGTAGCTCAAATTTTTTTAAAAGATAATTTTTTTCTAGAAGAAGAATTAAAAAGTGAGGATATTAAAAAAAGACTTTTGGGACATTGAGGCACTTGCCCAGGAATTACTTTTATTCAAGGTCAGTTGAATAGGCAAATTATAAAAGAAGAAAATAATAACAAGGCAATTTTTCAGGAAGGTGAAAATTCCAGTGAGGACACATTTTTCAAGAATCCAGACTTGAACGAGGAACGCGACCAAACTACAAGTCCGGCTTCACGAGACTTTTTGTTTACAGTTGGTCCTGGTCACGGATTTCCTGCTTACCAAGCTAGTATCTTTTTGGAAAAATCATTGTCAGAAGTTTTTCCAGAAAAAATTCCTTACACAAAAAAAGGACTTGAGGAAATTATTGAGAATTTTTCTACACCTTTTGGTTATCCATCGCATTTAAATCCAGAAGCACCAGGAGTTATTTTAGAGGGAGGAGAATTAGGATATTCTTTAGCGGTAGCAACTGGCACTGTTTTAGATAATCCTCAAACAATGAATTTCTGTGTAATTGGGGATGGTGAAGCCGAAACAGGACCACTTTTAGCATCTTTAAATTTTAATAAATTTTTGTCACCAAAAACAGATGGAGCAGTTTTACCAATTTTACATTTAAATGAATACAAAATTTCAGGACCAACAATTTTTGGACGAATGAAAGATGTTGAAATTAAAAAGTATTTTAAATCTTTAGGATATAAACCATATTTTATTGATGCTCATAAAAAAAAGAATTTGCAGGTTCAAGGAATTGATGTTTTTGATAAAGCTGTTGATAGAATAAAAAAGATACAAAAAAAAGCTAGATTGGGTCAAAAAGTCATGAAACCAGAATGACCTCTGATTATTTTAAAAACACCAAAGGGAATGGGATGTCCAGTTTATGTTGATGGTAAAAAAATTGAAGGTAATAATTTATCACATCAGGTCATTTTTGAAGGTGTGTCAGAAAATAAAGAGCATTTAAAAATTTTGGAAACTTGGTTAAAATCATATAAAATTTCAGAATTAATTTCTTTTGGAAAAAATGGAGAAATAATTTTAGACCAAGACATTAATAAAATTATTCCAAAAAAAGAAAATGTTATAGGTTTGAATAAAAAGGCTAATGGGCAAAATTTAGAAAAAATAAATTTACCAGAGCTTGAGCAGTTTTTTGCGGAGCAAAAAACTGCGGAAGCTCAAACTAACATTAAAGAAAAAAACTCAATGTTTTTAGCTGGAGAACTTTTGTCAGAAATTATTAAAAATAATGACAATGTTAGAATATTTTCTCCAGATGAAACATATTCAAATCGCCTTCATTCTGTTTTTAAAAATACAAAAAGACAATGACAATGACCATTAAAAGAGAATGATATAGATTTTGGAAATTCAGGAAAAGTAATTGAGGTTTTATCAGAACATTTTCTTTTTGGAATGCTTTGGGGATATACTTTAACAGGGCGAGTAGGTTATTTTACAACTTACGAAGCTTTTGCTTCAATAGTTTCTTCTATGGTTGACCAGTATGTAAAATTTTTACACGCTAGTAAAAAAGTAGAATTTAGAAAAGAAGTTCCAGCATTAAATATTGTTTTATCTTCACTTTTGGAAAGGCAAGACCATAACGGATATTCACATCAAAATCCATCTTTAATCGCAAATAATTTAGACAGGGATTCTGATTTAGTGAATATATATTTTCCAGCTGATAAAAATTTAATGCTTTTGGCAATGAAAGAAACTTTAATTTTAAAAAACTGCCTAAACATTATTGTTTGCGGAAAAAAAATGACTAGAAATTGAATGAGTCAAAAAGAAAATGAAAAGTTAGTTGAAAATGGACTTGGAATTTTTAATTTTATTTCAGATGATAATCCAGATGTTGTTATAGCCACAGCGGGGGATTATGTAACTGAAGAGGCGGTTATTGGAGTAAAAATTTTTAAGGAAAAATTCCCCGATGTTAAAGTTAGATTTGTTAATTTTTTTAAATTGGATATTTTATCAGAAAGTAATCATAAAATTTCAAGAGATAAAATTTTAGAAAACTACTTAACTAAAGACAAGGGAATTGTTTTTAATTATCACGGATACACAGCTTCTATAAAAAAACTTTTATTTGATTATCACTTATCTGAAAGAATTATTGTAAATGGATATGAGGAAGAAGGATCTACAACTTCTCCGTTTGATATGGTTGCCAGAAATGGACTATCTAGGTTTCATTTAGTAAAGGATTTGGCTCAAATGGCAAAAATATCTGGAGCAGTTTCTGAAAAAGAAGTTGAAGAAACTTTTGACCAAATGGATAAGAAATTAGAAGAACATAGAAAATATATATTAAAACATAAAGTAGATCCTGATTATGTAAAAAATTGGGAAATATAAATTGTTATTTCAGAGTATATTTTTTAAAAATAATTTTCTAAAAATTTAATAAAAACAATAAAAATCCTGGATTCCCTGGTTAAGCCAGAGAATGACACAAACACAAGTGTTGCATATGTACAGCCTGTAATCCAGGATTTATATTACTAATTTTATTTTATACTTAAATCAATTTTTCTTTCCTCAATATTAACAGATGAAATTTTTGCCTTAACCTTATCACCTAGTTTAAAAACTTTTTTAGATTTTTGACCTTTCAAAGAATTATCATCTTTACTAAAAACAAAAAAATCATTACCAATATTTCTAACAGAAACTAAGCCTTGAGCTTTTGTTTCTAAATTTTCTACAAAAAATCCAAATTTCATAACTCCAGTAATAATCCCAAAAAATTCTTCTCCGATTCTAACAGAATAATATTGAGCTTGTTTGAAAGCCACTGATTCTCGTTCTGCGGCAACAGCTTTTTGCTCCATTTCAGAAGAGTGGTCTGCTAATTTTTGAATTTTTGATACTTCTTTTTCTGAAACATTTTCTCCAGATAAATATCTTTCAGCTAAGCGATGAGCAATAATATCAGGATATCGTCTTATTGGCGAAGTAAAATGCGAGTAATAATTAAAAGCCAAACCAAAATGTCCCTTGGATTCTGTTCCGTAAATTGCTTTTTGCATTGTTCTTAAAATTGAAAGTGACAATATTCCTTCTTCAGGACTTCCTTTTGATTCTTTTAAAATTTTATTCATTTCTTTAGCCGATAAAATTCCATCTGAATTAATATCCGCTGGACGACCAATTTTTTCTAAAAATTTAATAACCTCATTAACTTTTTCTTCTTTTGGTTTATCATGTATTCTAAAAATAAAAGGATTTTTATTTCTTTCTCCATCTGTAACAGCCACTCTTTTTGAAATTTGTCTATTTGAAAGAAGAGCAAATTCCTCAATTAAATTCATGGTTCTTACATGAGGTTTTTGATAAATTTTGATAGGAAATTTTTTTTGATCAAGTTCAAATTTTACTTCTACAGAATTAAATTGAATTGAACCAGCTTTTACTCTTTTTGCTTCTAATTTATCAGCAAGGGAAGTTAAAATTTCTAAATCTTTTTTATAATTATTTTCATCCTCTATTTTACCGTCCAGCAAATCTTGAGCTTCTAAATAATTAAATCTTCGCTTTGAATTAATAATAGTTTTTCCGAATCACTCTTTTAAAATATTTGCATCTTTATCCATTTCAAAAATAAGTGAAAATGACATTTTATCTTCGTTAGCATTTAAAGAACATAGGTCATTAGAAAGCACTTCTGGCAACATTGGGATTGTTCGGTCCACTAAGTAAATAGAAGTTGCTCTTTCTTTAGCTTCTTTATCTAAAATAGAACCTTCTTTTATAAAAAAAGTAGGGTCGGCAATGTGAATAGCTATACTATAATTTCCATTTTCTAAATATTCTACAGAAATAGCATCATCAAAATCTTTGGCATCGGCGGGATCAATCGTGAAAACTTTTAAGTTTCTCAAATCTTTTCTATTAGGGATATCATCGGCAATCATTTTTTCCGAATTTTCTTTAATTTTTTTAGCTTCAGCTTCTACTTCTTTTGAAAATCCCATAACTAACCCGCGGTCATAAACAGCAGCTTTCATTTCTGTTTCATTATCTCCAATTTTTCCTAAAACTTTTTCAATAGAAATATGTGCTTCAGAACTAACATCTTCAAATTTGACAAGTTTAATCAAAACTTTTTCATCTTGACTTAATCGTGGAAAATCTAAGAGATTATCAATAATAGTTTTTGGATAAAATCTGTTGTCATCTGGAACAAATTGTAATTCTTTGCCTTCACCTCGTTCACTGTAGACATCTCTAATTACTCCAACTCAAACATCTTTATTCCTCTTTGTAATTTCAGTTATTTTTCCAGCTAAATCTCCATATTGATTTTTTCCAATTATTTCAACTTTTACTTTATCTAAATCAAAAGCCGTTCCTAAATTTAAGGTTTCTATTTCTATAAAATCTTTAACTTCCTTTGATCTAAAAAATCCAATTCCTTTTCTATTTGTTCGTATTTGTCCTGTAAATGTTTGTGTCATAATATGTTTATTTATTTTAGAAATATTATAACATAGTGAAGCGAGAGTTGGAAAAAGAA
>CAZDWR010000019.1:4428-8123 GCA_964509275.1 uncultured Candidatus Saccharibacteria bacterium | reverse complement strand
GATAGCTTCGCTTCTGGAATGACACAGACGAAAAGGAATGACACAGACACAGACACAGACATAAAGCAGTATTATTTCTAAAATTTGATTGTTCCTGGTTCATAATTTAATCCAAAAAAAATTTTGAATAAAAATTTCTTTTTTGTTATAATATCAAAGTTCATTCAATTATGGTGTGTGGTTTTGAGATAAAAAAAATATTTTAAGTTACACCAAAAAATTGAAAATTTTGTCCAACTGTAGCTCAGTTGGTAGAGCGCAGAGCTTATACCTCTGTGGTCCTAGGTTCAAGTCCTAGCAGTTGGACAAAATTTTTAATTTAAAAAAAAGAAAAAATTCGCTAGATGAATTTTTTCTTTTTTTCTTTTTTAAAAATGATTTTTAGAAAAAATCTCTTAATCTTTTTGATCCAGCCGATTCTCTAATCTTTTCATGAGCTTTTGCTTCAATTTGCCTAATCCTTTCTCTGGTTACTCCAAATTCTCTCCCAACTTCTTCTAAAGTATGGAAAATTCCATCTGCTAATCCATGCCTCATTTCTAAAATCTTTTTTTCTTTTTCTGAAAGTCTATTTAAAACTTTTAAAATTTCTTCTTGTAAAAGTCTTTTTGTTGAATCCATTTCTGGACTTGACAATGTAATTCCATTTACAGCATTGTCATCAGACATAAAATCTGAAAGCGTTGTCTTTCCATCTTCTCCACCGCTACCAATTGGAGTTTCTAAAGAAACTATATTTTGGTCAATTTGTATAATATTATAAACTTTTTCAATGGGCAATTCCATCTCAACGGCAATTTCTTCAGCCTCTGGTGGTCTGCCTAAATCTTGAGTTAAAATTCTTAAAATTTGCTTATATTTTGTAATAGTTTCTACCATATGAACTGGCACTCGGATTGTTTTTGATTGATCTGCTAAGGCTCTGGTTACAGCCTGCCTAATTCATCAGGTAGCATATGTTGAAAATTTAAAACCTTTTGTATAATCAAATTTATCTACTGCTTTATAAAGCCCTATATTCCCTTCCTGAATTAAATCAAGCATATTTAAGTTAGGAGATTTGTTGGCATATTTTTTAGCAATAGAAACTACTAATCGCAAATTAGCTTGTGCTAATTTTTTTTTTGCATCTTCATCATTTTTTTCTACAAGCTTTGCCAATCGTATTTCTTCTTCAAAAGTAATTAAAGAATGTCTGCCAATTTCTTTAAGATAAATTTGTACTGAATCATAAGATTTTTTATCTTTTTTAGAAAATTCTTCTTTAGAAAAATCTTCATTGATATCTAAAAAACCACCAGAAGAAACTGTTTCTTCTGAACTTTTTTTAATATCCTCAAGATTTTTTACTTCAAAATTTTCTATAGATTTTTTTAATTTTTTATCTTCATCAAGATCTAAAATTATATCTTCATTTTTCAAAACTTTTTTAATTTCTTTTTTTGCAGATTTAGAAATTTTTTTTTTATTATTCAAAAGACCTTTTGTAAAAGTTTTTTTTTTTATATTTTTTTTTATTGAAGTTTTTACTTTCAATTTTACTGCTTTTTTAACTGGCATTTTTTTCTTTATTTAAATTTTGTATTTCTTCTAAAATACCTTTTTTCTCTGAATCTCTTGCTAAACTTATTTTTTTATTTAAAAATAGTATTTTTTCTTCTAAAAATTTTTGATGAAGCCTGTCCGCCATTTCATTTATATCAAAAATTAAAGCGTGTTTTTCTTTTTTATCATAAAGCATTTCAATATCAAAAATCAATAACTCTATGTATTTTGTATTTGTTTTTAATTCTATAATTTTTTTAAAAATTTCTTTTGAAGTATTTTTTTCTATAACTTCTAAAATTTTTTTAGGCTCCACTCAGGGCTCTGACTTAGTCAAATTTTTTTGTCAATAATATATTGCAGTTAATTGTTTCAATATTTTTTTTTTTGTCTTCTCTATTATAGTATCTTTTGAAAAAATATCAATATTCTTAACAGGAATAAATACCTGTTTATTTTCTTTTTTTTTATCTAAAAAATTTTTCTCTTCAACGTTTTCTAAAGCCTCTAAAACAAAATCTTCTTTAATTCCAAAGCCTGTAGAAATTTTAGAAATATACTTTCCTTTTTCTATGGGATTAATAATTTCTGCCACAAAAGGTAAAATCTTTTCTTCCATATCTTGAATTTTTGCTTTTAAATTTTTATCTGATTCTAAAATTTTTTTAATATAAAAATCGTTTATATTTTTTGAATTTTTTACAATTTCAATTCATTTGTTTTTTGAATCTAAAATAATATCTGCGGGGTCTTTTCCCATCGGAATATCTAGAATTTTTATATCAAAATCCATAGCTAAAGCTTTTTTAATTCCTCTAAAAGAGGCTTCTATCCCCGCGTTATCAGCATCAAAAGCAAAAACTAAATTTTTTGAGAATCTTGAAAGTAATTTTAAATGTTCTTCAGTTAGCGAAGTTCCACTAGTTGCCACTGTGTTTTCAAAACCTGCCTTGTGAGACATTATTAAATCCATCTGACCTTCTACTATGATAAAATATTTTCTTTTCCTAGCTTCAATTTTTGCAAAGTTAAATCCAAACAAGATATTTGATTTATTGAAAAATAAAGTTTCAGGAGAATTTAAATATTTTGCCATTTGGATTTTTGATGTTTCTGGGTCAGAAAAATCTCTTCCAGAAAAAGCCACAGGCCTTCCACTTTCATCAAAAATAGGAAACATTATTCTATTTCTAAATCTATCATAAACTTTTCCTCTTTCATTTTTTTTTATTAAACCTACCAAAAAAATTTCTTCTTTGCTAAATTTTTTTTTCAATAAATAACTTTCTGCAGAATTCCACTGGTCTAAAGCATATCCTATTTTAAATTTTTTAACTGTTTTTCCGTCCAATCCCCTCTTTTTTAAATAATCTTTCACCTTTTCATTATTCATTAAATTAATTTGAAAAAATTTTGTAATTTCTAAAAGTAGTAAAATAAGTCTTTTTTCTTTTTTTATTCTTTTTTCTTTTTCCTTATCAGCTTCTGGGTTTTTTGTGTATTCTTGTAGCTGAACTCCCGCCTTTTCTGCTAATTTTTTTAAAGCAGTCCGAAAATCGACACCTTCAAATTTTTGTACAAATTCTAAAATATCCCCAGATTCTTCACAGCCAAAACATTTATAAATTCCCCTATCTGGAGATATGTGAAAAGATGGAGATTTTTCGTTATGAAAAGGGCAAAGGGCTGTAAACCCAGACCCGGCTTTTTTTATTTTAATGTATTCACTTATAATTTCCTCAATTTTAAGCCTACTTTTTATTTCGTCAATATCTGCACTCATTATTTTAATTTTAACATATAAAAAATGTCTATGTTATTTTTATTTTAGATTAAAGCTTGAACTTGAAAGTTTTTTCTTTTTTAACAAAATATTATAAATTTTTTTATATATTTTGTTTGTGTTTGTATTTGTGTCTAGCGTCTATGTCATTCCAGAAGCGAAGCTATCTGGAATCCAGGCTAAGGTTACAAATCGTGTAATTTTTCACAAAATTATTCGTACAAAATATTCTTTTTAAATCTTGTGCCCGAGCCCCCCCATCGGATATTATACTTTTTGTATCTTAAAACCTGGATTCCGGGTAACTGCGTTCCCGGAATGACACAGACAAGTTGCAAGTTGTAAGTTGTAAGTAACACAGACACAA
>CAZDWR010000019.1:0-4328 GCA_964509275.1 uncultured Candidatus Saccharibacteria bacterium | reverse complement strand
CCCGGAATGACACAGACAAGTTGCAAGTTGTAAGTTGTAAGTAACACAGACACAACGACAATAAAAAATTTACTGTTAAAAAACTTCCTTTACTCCGGAAGTTTTTTAAATCTATTTTTTTGCGGCTGCAAATCTTTTATTGAACTTATCTACTCTTCCGGCGCTATCAAGAGTTTTTTCATTACCTGTATAAAATGGGTGGCAAGCTGAACAAATATCTACTTTCATTTTATCCATTGTAGAGTTAATTGTATGTTCTTGTCCACAGGCACACTTAACTTCCATATTTGTATATTTTGGATGTATTTTTGCTTTCATAATTTTTATTTTATTTCTTTTTTAAAAGGAATTCCAATTTCTTTAAAAAATACTTTTGCGTCATCTTTATTCTTCGCAGTGGTTGTAAATGTTATAGAAAGACCAAAAATATCATTAATTTCTTCATCACTGGTTTCAGGAAAAATGATATGTTCTTTAATGCCCATAGTTAAATTTCCCATTTCATCAATTGATGATAATTTAATTCCCCTAAAATCTCTAGTTCTGGGAATAGAAATATTTATAAGCTTATCTGCAAATTGAAACATTCTTTCTCCTCTTAAAGTAGTTTTATATCCAGTAACTTCACCTTCACGCACTTTAAAAGTAGCAATAGATTTCTTGGCTATAGCTGGAGATGCTTTTTGACCTGTAATTTTTGCCAATCTGTCTTCAATTACAGCAAGCTTTCTTTTGTCATCTTTATCTCTACCAACACCAACAGAAATTACAATTTTTTCTAATCTTGGTGATTGCATAATATTAACAATACTTCCTGTTTTTTTTAATTTTTCAAATACATTTTTTATTTTTTCTTTTACTGATATAGCCATAATTATTTTCTTATCCCGTCACATAAACGCCGCGGTAGCTTTTTATTTTATTTCCTCACCCGATTTTTTTGAAACTCTAATTTTTTTACCTTTTTCATCAAAAATATATCCAATTCTGGAAGCCTTATCGTTTTTTTTATCTAAAATAGCTATATTTGAAGCATCAATTTTTGTAGCTTGCTCTACAATTCCACCTCCATTTTTACCCGCACCTTTTTTATGTTTTTTTACAACAGCTACTCCCTCAACAATTACTTTATTTTCATTTCTAAAAACATTTATAATTTTTGATTTTTTACCTTTATCTTTTCCTGTAATAACAATTACATTATCTCCTGTTTTAAATTTCATGATATATTTTATTATTATAACACTTCTGGGGCCATAGAACCAATTTTTTGATAACCCATTTCTTGAATTTCTCTAGGAATTGGCCCAAATATTCTATTAGCAATAGGTTCTCTCTTTTCTTTCGAAATTAGAACAATTGCATTTTCATCAAAATAAATATAAGATCCATCTTTTCTCCTAAAAGGTTGTTTTTGTCTCACAACAACCCCATAAACTATGTCTTTTTTTTTTGTTTGTTTTCGTGGTTTAGCAGTTTGAATAGAAGCTACTACAATATCTCCTAATCGAGCATATCTTCTTTTTGAACCACCAAGAACTTTAAAAACACGCGCTGTAATGCCTCCTGAATTATCTGTTATTTTTACTATTGTTTGTACTTGGATCATATGTAATTTTTAAATTTATTTATATCAAATGAAGTAAAATTATTTAACAACTTTAAATCTTTTAGTTTTTGAAATTGGTTTTGATTCTTTAATATCAACTTTATCTCCTTTTTTTAATGTATTTCCCTTATCATGAGCCACAATCTTTTTAGTCTTTTTTATAAACTTTCCATATTTTGGATGTTTTTTATAACTTTCAACTTTTACAATAACGGTGTCTATCATTTTATCAGAAACTACAATTCCAGAAATTATTTTATTATTTTTTATTTTATTATCAGTCATAATTATTTATTTCTTGAATTTAATTCAGTTAAAATCCTTGCAATTTGTTTTCTATCTTTTCTTCTTTTGAAAGAATCTTTTGAAGTTGCACCTGTGGCTGAAAATGCCATTATTCTAATTTTTTCTTTTAAATCAAGCGCTTCCTTTTCTAATTCTTTATCTTTAATTTTTGTTAAATCTTTCATAATTTTATCGAAACGAGAGCTGGTTAAAGATTACTCGGCTGTTGCTCTCGTATTTAACGAGCCGAGTGAGATGAAATTATATATACATCTATAGTATTTTTAAATTCTTACACTTATTCGACTTTTTACTGGCATCTTTGTTCCTCCTTTTCTCAAAGCTTCTCTTGCTTTTTCTTCATCAACCCCAGAAACTTCAAACATTACTCTTCCAGGAAAAATTTCAATACAGAAAAACTCCGGATCACCTTTCCCCTTTCCCATTCCAACTTCGGCTGCTTTTCTAGTTACTGGTCTGTCAGGAAATATTCTTGTATATACCTTTCCTTCCTTTCCAACATATCTCTTTATTGCTTTCCTTGCAGCCTCTATTTGCGCGGAGCTTATTCTTGCTTGTTCTGTTGTTTTTAATCCAAAAGAACCGAAAACAACCCTTGTGCCTCTAGTAGCAACCTTCGAAGAAAGTTTTTTACTATTTTTTCTAGCTGTTTGCCATTTTCTATGTTTTGTTTTATTTGGAAATAACATAATAATTTTTAATTAATCTCAGTGGATCCAGAATGTATATTCTTTTTTTCAAAAATATCTCCTCGGTAAATCCATACTTTGATACCAATAACTCCTAAAGGTAAATTTGCCCTTTCTGCTCTGTAGTCAACATCAGCTCTAAAAGTAGATAACGGAATTCTTCCTTTTTTAATAAATTCTTTTCGTGCCATTGCTGCCCCTCCCAATCCACCAGAAAGAGAAATTTTAATTCCTTTTACATCTCTTGAAGCCATTGATTTTTCAATAGCTGATTTTAAAACTCTTCTAAAAGGCATCTTTTTTTCCAAGCCCTCTTTTACAATTCCAGCTACAATTCCTGCATCTGCGTCTGGACTTTTAACATCTTCAACAATAATTTTTAAATCGGAAGGAATGGTTAAGTTTTTTTTCTTTAATAAAGTTTTAATTTTTTTAGTAAGTTTTTCAACACCATCACCACCTTTTCCAACAATTATACCAGTTTTAGAAGTTTTAATATTTATAATATATCTTTTATTTGCATTTCTAGAAAATTCAATAGATGATATTTGAACATTTTCAAGTTCTTTTTCCAAAAAGGCTCTAATAAAATAATCTGCTTTCAAAAATTTTTGATAGTCTTTTTTTGAATGAGTTCAATTTGATTTTCATTTCCTTATTCCTCCAAGCCTATGTGCAAATGGGTGTACTACATGTGTCATAATTATATATTAATTTAATTTTACAGTTTTTTCTTCTAGTGTTAGGTTAATGTGTGAAAGCCTTCTTCTAAACGCAGATGCTCTTCCGTTTGAAGCAGATCTATGTCTTTTAAGAGCCTTTCCTTCATCTACAAAAATTGTTTCAATAAATAAATCATCTGATTTTATAGAAAAATTATTTTCTGCATTAGCTACCGCAGAGTTGATAAGTTTAATAAACTCATCTGAAGCTTTTTTATTTAAAAAACTTAATTCTGCTATTGCTTTTTTAACATTTTTTCCTCGAACAAAATCAGCAATTAACCTTGCTTTTCTTGGTGTTGTCCTAAAGTTTTTAATACTAGCTTTTACTTTCATAATATTTTTAAATTAAGCACTTGCTTTGGCTGCCTTAGCCGCATCAATTTCTGCTTGTTTCTTTTTTTGGTCTAATTCTTTTTGCATCTTACCTCCATGACCTCAAAAGGTTTTTGTTGCTGAAAATTCTCCTAACCTATGACCCACCATTTCTTCTGAAATAAATACATCAATGTGCTTTCTTCCATTATGTACTCCAAAAGTAAATCCCACCATATCTGGGTGAATCTGTGAATTTCTGGCTCAAGTTTTTATTGTTCCAGTATCTGCAGGTTTTTTACCTGCAATTTTTTTCATTAAGTTATCGTCCACATATGGACCTTTTTTTATTGATCGTGACATAAAATCTTTTTAAAGTGGCAGTATTTTAACACAAATAAATAAATAAACAAAGTTTTTTTAGATTAAAGTTGAAATTTAAATAATCGGGATTTAAATAATATTACTTTGTGTTTGTGTTTGTATCGTGCGTCTGTGTCATTCCAGAAGCGAAGCTATCTGGAATCCAGGATTTATATTATGAATAGTGTAATTAATTATAAAATTCTTCTTAAAAAATACTTTATTAAATCTTGTGCCCGAGCCCCATCGGGTATTGCACGTTCTCTGTTTCAAAACCTGGATTCCAGATAGCTTCGCTTCTGGAATGACACAGACACATTTTCC
>CAZDWR010000018.1:2322-8431 GCA_964509275.1 uncultured Candidatus Saccharibacteria bacterium | reverse complement strand
TCATTTCTTCCAATATTTTCTTCCTTGCTTTTTACTATCGTTTTTCCTTTTTTATTTTGACCTTCTTCTTTGCCTGAATTAGCTATGGCAAGCTCAGCCTGTTTTTCAATTTGTGATTTTACATCCATTGTCTTTTTAAAATATTCTGGATCAAAAAATTTAATAGCTTTTTTAACTTTTTCTAAAATATCTGTAAAAATTACATCAAAATGTATTCTAGCTTCTTTTTTATATTCCACAACTGGATCTTTTTGACCATAAGCCTGCAAAGAAACCGCCGACTTTAAATGCTCCATCACATTTAAATGATCCACTCAAATTGTATCTATAGCTTCTAAATATTTTTTTTGAACGAAATCAGAAAAATCTTTTTGCCCCATTTTATCTTTCTGACTTTCTATTTTTTTCATAAATTCTGAATCTTCTAAAAAATCTACTTCTAAAATATTTAAAACCTCATCTTCATCTCCAAATAATATTCCTTTTCTTTTTTCATAAATTGATTTTCTTTGAACATCTAAAACATCATCATATTCAAGAACATGTTTTCTGGAATCAAAATGAAATCCTTCTATTTTTTCTTGAGCTTTTTCTACATTACTACTCATTATCTTTGATTCAATAGCTTTGTCTTCTCCACCTTCCAATTCCATTTTTTTAGACAAAATCTTTTTCATAAAATCTTGATTTCCAAAAACTCTCATCAGACTATCGTCAAGAGAAATAAAAAATTGTGTTTCTCCAACGTCTCCCTGACGACCCGAACGACCCCTTAACTGATTATCTGTTCTTCTTGATTCATGCCTTTCTGTTCCCAATACATACAATCCACCTTTATCTAAAACCCCTTCTCTTTCTTTGTCTGTTGCCAAAGAGCCTCCAAGTTTAATATCTACTCCACGACCAGCCATATTTGTGGCAATAGTTACCGCTCCAGAAAGTCCAGCGTTAGCAATAATTTCACCTTCAGATTCATGGTTTTTAGCATTTAATACGGTGTGCTTTATGCCTAATTTTACTAAAAAATCTGAAAGCATTTCTGAACGTTCAACCGATGCAGTTCCAACCAAAACTGGTTGACCTTTTTGATTTAATTCTTTAATTTTATCTGCAATTGCTTTAAATTTTCCTTGTTCTGTGGCAAAAACTAAATCTTTTTTATCAATTCGTTTCACTGGAGCATTGGTAGGAACCATAACCACATCTAAATTATATACTTTAAAAAATTCTTCTTTTGAAGTATCCGCCGTTCCAGTCATTCCAGAAAGCTTTTTATACATTTTGAAATAATTCTGATAAGTTATCGAAGCATAAGTTTTTGATTCTTCTTGAATTTGAACTTTTTCTTTTGCTTCAATAGCTTGATGTAAACCATCTGACCAACGACGTCCAACCTGCATTCTCCCAGTAAACTCATCTACAATGATGACTTCCCCGTTTTTAACAACATATTCTTTTTCTTTTTTATATAATGATTTTGCCTTTAACGCAGTTTCCAAGTGATCTACTAAAATCATTCCTGATTCTGAATATAAACTTGAAATTCCTAAAGCTTTTTCTACTTTATCAATTCCTGTTTTGCCAATAATAATAGATTTGGTTTTTTCATCAATTTCATAATCTTCTTTTTCTGTAAGTAAATTAGCTATTACCTGAAATTTTCCATACAATTCTTTTCCTTCTTTTACTGGAGCTGAAATAATTAAAGGAACTCTAGCTTCATCAATTAAAATTGAATCAATTTCATCAACAATAGCAAAATGCATTTCTCTTCGTCTTATGTCTTCTTTATTTTGTGTAATATTATCTCTTAGATAATCAAAGCCAAATTCAGCGTTTGTTCCGTAAGTTATATCTGCCGCATACGATTCTTTTCTTGTTGATGGTTTTAAAAATTCATAAACAACTTTAAAAGAAGCTACTTCATCTCTACCTTCATCAAATTGATCGCGATAAGTTGTATCATAAACAAAAGAAGTATTATTAGAATTTATTACTCCAATAGTCATTCCTAGTCTTGCATAAATTTGTCCTACCCAAACAGCATCTCTTCTGGCTAAATAATCATTTACGGTTACTATATGTACGCCCTTACCTTCTAAGGCATTTAAGTAAGTTGCTAAAGTCGCCACCAGCGTTTTTCCTTCTCCTGTTTTCATTTCTGCAACTTTTCCCCTGTGCAGTAAAATTCCTCCAATCATTTGAACATCATAATGTCTTAATCCTGTGTGCCTCAAAGAAATTTCTCTTACTGTGGCAAAAGCTTCTGGTAAAATATCATCTAATGTTTTTCCATTTTTTAATTCTTCTTTTAACTTTTCCGTTTGTTTTTCAAGATTTTCATCACTTAATTTTTGTATTTCACTTTCTAATTCATTTATTTTTTTAACTAAAGGCATGGCTTTTTTTAAGTCTTCCTTATTTTCATCAAAGATACTTTTTATATAATTTAACATGTTTAACATTTTTATATTATATCATTTTTTTTTTATTTTACTCTTTTGAAACTTAGATTAAAGCCTGAGTCTGGAAGTTTTTTTTGACAAAATATTATGAATTTTTTGCTATTTTTTTATTTGTATTTGTGTCTGTGTCTGTGTCTGTGTCTGTGTCTGTGTCATTCCAGAATCGAAGCTATCTAGAGTCCAGGTTTTGATGCAGAGAATGTGTAAATTTAATAAGGTATTTTGTACGAAAAATTTTGTGAATGCTTGTGCTATTTATGGTTTTAATCCTGGATTCCGGGCAACTGTGTTCCCGGAATGACACAAACATAAACAAAAAATATAAAAAACAAAAACTTCAAGAATATTGAAGTTTTTATTTTTTAAATTTTTATAAAATTATCTAAAAGTTTCTACCTGATTCATTTGTTCCATTTGTTCTTCATGTTCCTTCATAAAAGCTTGTTCATCTTTGGCAAATTGTACTTCCATAATACACATTTCTTTTGACATTTCTCCCAAAGCATCACATTTTGAAGCTTGTAGATTTTTTACAGCATTACCAACAATGACTCTTTCCTCACATTGACCTTGCATTCCTTCACTTACCATATCACATGCTGAAATATCATCACTCATTATCGCTTTAACTATTAATGCTCTATCCATACAATTTTGTTTTAAACCTGTATCTGCAATAACTTCACAATATTTTACATCCCCTGTCTGACTAACTTTTTGATCTATAAAACCAAGTATACACATATTAACATCTCTTTCTGATAATAAATCAGAACAATATTTTATATCTCCGGATGCCATAACTTTTTTATTTACTTCGCCAAATAAACAAGATTTAATTCCCATATCCATTCCTATACATTCTTTAAACGAATCTAATTTTTTGTATTTTGGCTTTATTTTTCCAACTAATTCATCTATGTCAACTTTACTTACTAAGCTCATATCTCCTGGCATTTCTGTTCCCGCCATTATATTATCCCCTGATTTTATTTTTGTTTCTGACGCATTATTTATATATATTACATATATTAAAACACTGACAAAAATCAATAAAATTACTGTTCATATTAACGCCTGATTTTTTTTATTTTTATTTTCTAAACTCATTATTATTATTACTTTAATTACTATTAATAATAGACTAATTATATACAAAAAAATAAAATAAAAAAAGCTTTATGTGTTAATAAGTTTTTTGTTGTTATTATTCTATAGAAATTATTTTGTATACTACTTCTTCCCCATTAGGTTTTTTAAAATTAAAAAAATCTCCTTTCTTTCTACCAGTCATAGATATAGTAAGTGGGGCATCAACATCTAATTTTCCAGATGAAATATCAGCATCTTCTTTTCCTGTAATTTCAAAAATTTGTTTTTGTGTAGAATTTTTTTTAGATATGGTTACTAAGGCACCTAGTTCTACCGATTCGCAGTGATGCTTTTCAAAAATTTCTGCGTTTTTAACAATGTCTTCTAGTTCCAGTATTCTAGCTTCCATTTTTCCTTGATCTTCTCTGGCGTTGTGATATTCTGCATTTTCAGATAAATCACCAAAAGATTTTGCTTCATCCAGCCTATTGGCAATTTCTTTTCTGCCACTTGATTTTAATATTGCTAATTCTTCAGATAATTGTTTTAATTTTTTTTCACTTATGTATGACATATTGTTCCATATTATATCACAATATTTTATGCTTGATTTTAAATTTTTGTGTGTCTGTTTCTGCACCTGTGTCATCCAGCACCACTTTTTTTAATACAGAAATAGCGAAACTTTCTATATTAAAAAAAGTGGTGATTGATCCAGGTTTTTTGTTTTTATTAAAAAAAATAAAATACATATTTTTAATGCTTGGTAACTTAAATCCTGGATTCCGAATAACTTCGTTTTCGGAATGACACAGACACAAAGGAATGATGCTTTTTCTTAGTGATTTCCTGAGATTAAAAGCTTGTGCCCGAGCCCTATCGGACAACAATACAAAGCGACACAAACAAGAATGTAAAAAACAATCTAAAAAGAAAAAACCACTTAATAAATTGTGGTTTTTTGTTCTATAATTCAATAAAAATATTAATTCTATTTATTCATTTTTTTTTCTTCTAAAATTCTTAATTCCTCAAGTTTTACTTTAGATGTTTTTTCACTTGAAAGTAATTTTGAAATTAAAAATGCAATTAAAGATATTAAGAATATTATTCCTAATCATCCCAACAATGTATTTGGTAAGAATGCTCCTGCTCCAAAGATTGAAGCTTCCTGTTGATTAATACCTTCTTCTAATTTTTCTGAAACTATATTAATTATTACTGAATTTGTAGTATTTGTTTCATTTTCAAATTTAACATCAGCTGTTGATCTTATAATATCCCCAACTATAACATTTGAAGAGACCGTCATTTCTGTTACAAAAACTCTTGATTCTCCTGGATATAAATTTCCTATTTTTGAAGTAATGTATTTTGTTTTTTTATTATAACTTGAACCTTCCGATAGCTCTAATCCGCTAGGAATAGTATCGGTTACCACCACATTGTTCATTACTTCATCTGTATTATTAACTACTCTTACTTTATAAAATAAAACATCTCCAGCCATTGCATTAACTTCTATTCCATATCCAGAATTTTGTTCTTGTGAAACTTGTTTATTTATTTGTAATGCAACAGCTTCTATAACTTCTTTTTCTAAAGTAACTATAACATTATCTCGTGGAGCTACTATTCCTGATGTTTTTTGTCTAAAAGATTTTATGTTTCCTTTATGTTTTATACCATTATCTTTAATAACTACTCTATAATAATACTTTTTACCTGATTTTAAACCTCTTATAACCCTAGAACATACTCTTGAGCTTGTTAAATAAGAAGATGATTTCAATCCCAATGAAGCACTTCTGCCATATTCAAAATAACAAATTACTGACCCATCTCCCCCATCAACTCTACCAAATAATGTTGCTACAGTAAATGATGGTGATGCTGATAATGTCGTAGCAGATGTTTCTATATTTGTTGTAATTTTTTCTGTAACAAAACTTCTAATAACTCCTCTATCTATAACATTTCCATTTCTATCAGTTACTACTGCTCTATAATAATATTTTGTATTTTGATTTAATCCTTGAATTGCTTGAAAATAAGTATCATTATTAACCCTTAAGTCTGTAGTTTTATCATTCATTCTTGATGAAGATTTTCCAAAAATAAAATGAACTCTTGGGTCTCTAGTGTCATTTATTACAATGCTCCCATTTAACTGTGCTGATAAAGCTCTGATTCTTGTTGGAGAATTAGTTTCTACTTCTGCATTATTATGTCTTTCATTTCTCTCTCTATCAGTTTTAAAAGACCTAACCGAACCTCTCTCAACATTTCCATTTCTATTTTCCCCACAAGCTCTAAAATAATATATTGTATTATTTCTTAAATTACTTACTCTTTGAGAAAATGTTTCTCCATCATCTACATTTGAATCTGCTCGAATTCTTTCTGAAGAATCTGTACATTCTGGACTTCTGTCTGTTTTAGAAAAAGCAAATCATGTTTTTATGTTGTTTTCATTGCTAACTTGACCTCTTAATGTAGCTCTGGTTTCTTCAATTGAACTTGCTGAACTTGTAGTGATATTTAAATCATTT
>CAZDWR010000018.1:0-2222 GCA_964509275.1 uncultured Candidatus Saccharibacteria bacterium | reverse complement strand
AGCTCTGGTTTCTTCAATTGAACTTGCTGAACTTGTAGTGATATTTAAATCATTTCTCTGCTCATTGTCTCTACTACAAGAGTTAAATCTAAAAGACGATGAACCAGACATGTTTCCATTGTTACAAGTTCTAACTTGATCATAAGATGCACAAGATTGATTATGGTTTACTGAAGTTCTAGAAAAAAATCTTTCTGCATCTCCATGAGCTACAAATTCTCCATTTACTGAACAATTTTGATTCCTTGTATCTCTCTCTCTATCAGTTTTAAAAGACCTAACCGAACCTCTCTCAACATTTCCATTTCTATTTTCCCCACAAGCTCTAAAATAATATATTGTATTATTTCTTAAATTACTTACTCTTTGAGAAAATGTTTCTCCATCATCTACATTTGAATCTGCTCGAATTCTTTCTGAAGAATCTGTACATTCTGGACTTCTGTCTGTTTTAGAAAAAGCAAATCATGTTTTTATGTTGTTTTCATTGCTAACTTGACCTCTTAATGTAGCTCTGGTTTCTTCAATTGAACTTGCTGAACTTGTAGTGATATTTAAATCATTTATCGGTGCAATCGGTGTAATCGGTGCAATCGGCACAATATATTCTATATCTGTTATTAATGTTCCATTCTGATTAACAGTATTATTGCTTCCAATCACCGTTGAATTTTGATTAATATTGTTTGAACTAGAAAATGATGTCGAACTTATAGTATTTGCAATAATTGTTGTTCCTTCTACAGAATCCTGACTACCTATTCCAACATATTGATCAACAACATCATTATTGTTTCCAACTACCGTTGAATTTTGATTAATATTGTTTGAACTAGAAAATGATGTTGAACTTGTTACTCCTTGAGAATTAATAGTTGGGTCTGTTACTCCTGCAAAAGCAAAAGGATTAAAAGCCAATGCTGTATTGGCCAAAAGAATCATTCCTGCTATTGCTATTATTTTTGAAATATTTTTCATATGTTTTTTATTAAAAATTATTAATACTCAAAGTATACACTAATATATATTATTGTCAAGTTGTTAAAGTGTATTTATTATGTTTATACATAATAAATCAATTATACTAAAATACTTGACATCATGTCAAATATACTTTAGATAATTTATTAACATTTTTTCCACAAAAATTTAATCTTTAGCTTTCTTAAAGCTCATACAAAAAAATCTCAAACGCTACCTCCGAATTTTCTGATTTTTTTAATAAATCAACTGTTCCCAGTAGTTTCTTTAAATGCCCTGAGTTCAAGCCCTCTATTTTTTTAAAATCTTCTATTTCTTTTTCAGAAAATTCATTTTTAAAATATTTTTCAAATTCCAGTGAATTTTTAATTAATAAAATTATTCTAACTTTTTTCAATAAATTACCGACAAAAATATCTATATCTAAACCTTTTTTTAAAACTTCTATATAAATTTTCAATAATTCTTCCTTTTTTTTTTCGGACAAAGCTATAATAAATTTCTTTTCCAAATCATAATCTGAATTACTTAATATTTTTTCAAGTTCCAAAAAAACAATATTTGAACCAAAAATTGAAATAGCTTTTTGCAAATGAGATAAAGTATCTCTAAATGAACCATTTCCAAGTAGCGAAATATATTCTATTGATTGAAAATCTATTTTTATTTTTTCTGCTTTAGTTACTTTTTCCACTAAATGTTTTAAAATATCTAAATTACCTTTTCTAAACTCATAAACCTGACATCTTGAAATTATAGTATCTAAAATTTTATGTTTCTCAGTAGTGGCTAAAATAAAAATAACATGTCTTGGTGGCTCTTCTAATGTCTTCAAGAGCGCATTAAAAGCTTCTTTTGTTAACATATGAACCTCATCAATGATATATACTTTATAAGCTGATTCTAGTGGTAAAATTTCAGTAGCAGACCTTAATTCACGAATTTGATCTATTCCACGATTAGATGCGGCGTCTATTTCGTATAAATCATTTACTGAAACACCCAGTTCTTTAGTAAAGATTCTTGCTGTAGAAGTTTTTCCACTTCCTCTTCCTCCAGAAAATAAATAAGCATGAGAAATATTTTTATTTTTAATAGAATTTTGTAATGAAATAACTACTTCTTCTTGACCTAAAATATCATCAAAATTTTTTGGCCTGTATTTTCTATATAATGTTTCTAAAACTATTTCTTTATTCATTTTTTAATTTTAACATTTTTAGAATTGAAAACAAAAAATA
>CAZDWR010000017.1:0-8692 GCA_964509275.1 uncultured Candidatus Saccharibacteria bacterium | reverse complement strand
CAAAGGAATGACATAGACGCACGAAACATAAAATACACTATGTTATATTAGGAAATATAACATGCACTCACTCAGTCCATAAATACAGAGAGGAACTCTGTATTTATGCAACATTCGTTTCACTATGTTATAATAAAAAAATAAAGTATTATGTCATTTTTTACAAAAAAACTAGGAATAGATTTAGGAACAGCAAATGTGATAATTTTTTTACCAGGGAAAGGGGTAATTATAAATGAACCATCGGTGGTAGCTATTTCTGAAGATAAAAAAAAAATTCTTGCTATTGGTGAGAGTGCTAAAACAATGATAGGAAAAACTCCTGATGAGATTATTGCCTACAGACCGATGAAAGATGGCGTAATTGCTGATTATAGAGTGACCGAGGCGATGTTATCTTATTTTATTAAAAAAGCTATGGGTTGGTCAATTTTTAAACCTGAAGTTATGATATCAGTGCCAGCTGGAATAAATTCGACGGAAAGAAGGGCGGTTATAGAAGCTGCAATGAAGGCTGGAGTAAAAAGAGTTTATATTGTTAAAGAACCAATTTTAGGAGCTATTGGTTCAGGAATGAAAATAGAAGAACCTACAGGAAGAATGATTGTAGACATTGGTGGAGGAACCACAGATGCGGCTGTGATTTCTCTTGGGGGAATTGTAGTTGCAACCTCTGTAAAATCTGCAGGTGATAAAATAGATAAGTCTATTATCGATTATATAAAAAAAAAATACAACCTTGCTATTGGAGAGAAAACAGCAGAACGAATAAAAATAGAAATTGGATCTGCAGTAAGTTTTGAAAACAAGGAAGAATTAAGAATGAAAATTTCAGGTCGTGATTATACAACAGAACTTCCCAAGACTATTGAAATAGGAACTAACGACGTAGTCAAAGCTATTTCTAAAAATTTAGGAGAAATTATTAGAGCCATTAAAGATGTCTTATCTCAGACGCCACCAGAACTTGCTTCTGATGTTATTGAATCGGGAATTATTTTAACAGGAGGCACTAGCCAATTAAGAAGATTTTCTAAATTTGTAAAATCTGAAACAGGAGTTGGGGCGAAGTTAGCTGAAGATCCTTTAACTTGTGTCGCTAGAGGAACAGGAATAGCTTTAGACCATCTAGATGTTTATAAAAAAGCCATGATTTCTAAAACTTTTAATTAAAAAAATAATTTTTTTCTAATATATCTAATGCTATTAACCAACTCTTTAGTTATGCTCCAATATCAAAAATACACACATAGCTTATGAGTTTTTTAGACAACAATGATTCTCGCCAAAAAAAAAAATTAAGCCCTAAACAAATATCAGAAAAATATTCTGTTATTGTTTCTTTTTCTGGTGAGAATAATAAAGATAAATTTAAAATTGATTTAGTTTCAAATCAAAAATCAGGATCAAGATTTTTTATAAAAGATGACTTTCCTTTTTTTTCACTAGCTCAAAAAAAAGTTTTATTAGAAGTTCGTGAATCTGATGGATGACAAAAAGATATAAAAGTTATAGAATTTTTTAAAAATTTAAAAAAATCTAATTTCAATGTTTATTATAAGAATAAAAAAAAGATTTCAAAGATATTTTTTTCAGAACATAATTTAAAAGATAAGCTTGAGTTTAGTTTTTTTAAAGCAAAAGAAGATGAATTTTTTCCAATAATTAAAGATGATTTTGTTTTTAGAATATTGAATGAAGAAAAGTTTCAAGAAGAAGTAATTAAAATATTTTTTGCCGAAGGATATATTATTTATATTAAAAACAGTTATATTAATTTTTTTAAACTTTCAAATGATTTAGAAAATATATTTAAAAGAGTTTTAAATAAACAATATGATGATATTTCTGGTTCTTTTTCTGAGAGATTTGAAACAAAATTAACAGAGTTACAAATTTTTTCTATTAATAAAATAATTTTTGAAGCCAAAAAAAATTTTAATTTAAAAACAGAACTTAAAGACAACTTCATTATAAAAGAATATAAAAAAAATAAAGAACTTCTGGAAATTAATTTCAATAATGAAAAAAAGTTTTTAGAAATTAAAATTTTAATGGATTATGGTTTTAGAAAAGTAGATATTTCAGAAACTATTTTTAAAAAACAAAATAGTTTTATTCGTAGAGCAAGTTCTCATTTGGGTTTTAAATATATATTTTCAATTGTTGGGAATGATATTTCTTACGCACAAATTAATCACAATAAAGAAATAGAGATGTTTAAATATTTTCACTCTATTGCCAGCAGCCTAGGTTTTAGTAAAAATTTAAAACTTCTAAAAAACGGAGAAAAACAAATTAATAATTTTATTTCATTAAAGTGAAATAATTTTAAAAATATTAAAACAGAAATGGTTTATCTTGATCAAAAATTAAAATTTATAAAAGAGGATTTTCATGCTGATGTTGATGTAAAATTTTCGGTTGATGATGATTGATTGTCTTTTGATGCAGATTTATATTTAGGAAACAACAAGGTTACATTAAAACAATTAGAGGAATATAACTTAGGTAAAACAGAATATATCATTTCAAGCGGTGGGGAAATGATGGAAGTAAAAAACAAGTCTGAATTAAATAAATTTATCCATATGATAAAGTTATTTCATCAAAATGAAGCTAGTGGAAAATTTGAAGGGAAGTTATATTCAGCAATAGATTTAGAAAATATTTTTACTAAGAGTGAATATTATACAGCTAAATTTGACTCAGGTTTTAAAAAATTTATTTCAGAAGCCAAAAAAGGAAAAATTATTGAAAACATTAAAATACCAGAAAGGTATATATTAAAATTAAGAGACTATCAAAAAGAGGGAATTGATTGAATGCATTTTTTAAGAAAATATCATTTTGGAGGAATTTTGGCTGATGATATGGGATTGGGAAAAACTATCCAAGCCTTGGTGATGTTAGAATTACATCATAAAAAAGGAAAACCTTCTATTGTTATTGTTCCTAAAACTTTAATATGAAATTGAGAGGAAGAGGCGAAAAAGTTTGCAAAAAAAACAAAAGTTTTACTTATTGAGGGCTCTTTAGAAGAAAGAAAGAAACAAATAAAAAAAGCAAAAAATTTTGATTTATTGATTACTTCATATTCTTTTTTTCAAAAAGATGCAAATGTTTATAAAGAGGAAAAAGTGTCATTTAATTATGCAGTTTTAGATGAAGCACAATATATCAAAAATTTTAAAACCAGAAATGCACGAGTAGTTAAAGAAATTAATGCAAACTATAGGTTGGCCTTAACAGGAACTCCTCTTGAAAATTCAGTTTCAGAATTGTGGTCAGTTTTTGAATTTTTAATGCCAGGATTTTTGGGCAAGCAGTCAGAATTTACAAAAAATTATGTTATCCCAATTACTAAAAATGCTGATAAAAAAAAGATGGAAGAACTTAAAAATAAAATATCTATTTTTATGTTGAGGAGAGTTAAGGAATCTGTTTTGAGTGAATTGCCAAGTAAGACTATTCAAACATTGAATCCGACATTGTCAGATGACCAATTTGTTTTATATCAGCAAGTTTTATCAAGCATTAAATCAGAATTTATTAACAATAAAAGTACAAATGATATTAAAAAAAATTATATAAATATTTTGGCAGCTTTAACAAAATTAAGGCAAATTTGTAATCACCCAAATCTGCTTTTAAAAGAAAAGAATCATAAAAAATATAATTCGTCAAAAATGAATATTTTTCTAAATCTTGTTTCTGAAATTAACAAAGAAAATAGAAAAGTTTTAGTTTTTTCACAATTCAAAAGTATGTTGGAAATTTTAAAAATTGAACTTGATGAGAAAAAAATAAAATATCAGTATTTAGTTGGGGAAACAAGAGACAGAAGAAAAGTTATTGATAAATATAATAATAATAAAGATATTACGGTATTTTTAATATCTCTTCGGGCGGGAGGTGTTGGTCTAAATTTAACTTCTGCTGATAATGTAATTTTATTTGATCCATGATGAAATCCGTCAGTAGAAAAACAGGCTATAGATAGGGCACATAGAATAGGGCAAGATAAAAAAGTTAATGTTTATAAATTAATTAGCAAGGGGACTATAGAAGAAAAAATATTAAAATTGCAGGAAAAAAAACAGGGACTTTTTGATTCACTTGTTGATGAATCAGGAGATTATTTAAAAAAATTTTCTTGAAAAGATATTAAAAATCTTTTTGAATAAAATTTTATATGTTATTCTTCTTGTGTCTGTGTCATTGTGTCGGGCGTCTGCGTCATTCCAGAAGCGAAGCTATTTGATCTGTACCCCAAAATTTAGAATTGAATCCAAGGAATATAATAATAAAAATACTTTATTATGTTATATTAGAAAATATAACAGTCGTTCACTCAGTTCCATAAATACAGAGAGGAATTCTGTATTTATGCAACTTTCGTTTCACTATGTTATAATATTTTTTACTTATAATATAAATACATACATGAAATTTAAAATAAAAATAGAAAAAAAAGGAAAAGGAATTATAGCAGTGGCAGTAAATATGCCGTTTTCGGAAGTTGAGAAAAATAAAGAATTAATCATAGAATCACTTTTGAAATCTGTTGAAATTGAAGGTTTTAGGAAGGGAAAAGCACCTAAAGAAACAGTTGTTGCAAAAATTGGTGAAGCTAAAATTTTGCAAGATGCTTCTCAGGAAACTATTAATCAAGTATTTCCAGAAATTTTAAAAAAAGAAAAATTACAAATGATTGGTTACCCATCAATTTCAGTAACAAAACTTGCTTCAGGAAATGATTTTGAATTTCAAATAGAAATGACAGTTTACCCAGAAGTAGAATTGCCAGATTATAAAAAAATTGCTAAAGGAATTAAAAAAGATGAGCTTGAAAAAGTTTCGGATGATGAAATTTCAAAAGTAGAAAAAAATTTAATTGATATGCAAAATCAAATGTCTCAGCAGTCTAATCATAAAGAAGGTGAAAAATTTGAGCATAAAAAAGAGAAAGAGCTAACAGATGACTTTGTAAAACAGCTTGGAGCTTTTGAAAATGTATCAGATTTTAAAAAAAAATTAAAAGAAGATTTAGAAAAAGAAAAATCCTCTCAAGTTCTTTCAAAACACAGAGGTCAAATTGCTGAAGGAATTTTAGAAGAACTAAAATTAGAGCTTCCTGAATTATTAATTAATGCAGAATTAGATAAAATTACAGCTCAAATGCAAGATGATATGCAAAAACAAGGGCAAAATTTTGATGATTATTTAAACAAAGAGGGTAAAAATAAAGAAGAATTTAGAGAGAGTCATAGAGGTGAAGCAGAAAAAAGAGCAAAAATAGAAGTAGTTTTAAAAGAAATTTTCAAGGAAGAAAAATTAGAATTGAATAATAATGATATGCAGAAACAAATAGATATGATTTCAGAAAAATATGGAAAGGAAAACTTAGAAAATATTAGACTTTATGTTGAAAATGCAATGATGAATGATAAAACTATGAATTTTTTAGAAAATCTTTAGAATTATACAATGAATAAATCATTTAAAGAAAAATACCAGTTAAATGAAAATCTTTCAATAGAAGAAATTGAAAAAAAATATGGGAAAGATTTTAATCATCTTTTAGCTAATTTATTATATTCTCGTAATATTAAAAGCAAAAAAGATGTTCAGGAATTTTTATATCCAAAGTGAGAAAATAATCACAATCCTTTTTTATTTAATCATATGAAAAAGGCTGTGGAAAGAATTTTATTAGCTATTGAAAATAACCAGAATATATTAATATTTTCAGATTACGATACAGATGGAATTCCTGGTGGGGCTATTTTATATAATTTTTTTAAAAAAATAGAATATAAGAAATTTCAGAATTATATTCCAAATAGAAATAAGGATGGATATGGACTAACAGAAAAAGCGGCTAAAAAAATTTGTAATGGAAGTATTTTTGAAGAATCTCAATTTGGAAAAGAATTGTTAGAACAAAAGGCAATTTCCAAGAAGCAAAGCTTGAACGAGGAACGCGACCATTCTTCAAGCATTGCTTCTAAAAAGTTTTTTAAAACAGATTTAGTTATAACAATTGATTGTGGAATTACCGATATTACAGCATCAAAAATTTTAAAAGAAAACAAAATAGATTTAATAATTACTGACCATCACTTACCAAAAAAAGAATTACCAAAAGCTCTAGCTATTTTAAATCATAAAGTTGAAGATGAGAAATATCCTGACAAAAATTTATGTGGGGCAGGGGTAATTTTTAAATTGGTTCAGGCTTTAGTTTTAGAAATAAAAAAAAATGAAAAATATGAAATAAAAGAAGGTTGAGAAAAATGATTATTAGATTTGGTGGCCATTTCTACAGTTTGCGATATGGTTCCTTTGGTGGGAGAAAATAGAATTTTTGTAAAATACGGACAAATAGTTTTTAAAAATACTTACAGAAGTGGTTTAAATAGAATTATAAAAAAAGCCAGATTGGATAAAAAACAAATTTCTGCTGGAGATTTGGGATTTATGATTGGGCCTAGAATAAATTCTGCCTCAAGATTGGAAGATCCTTTTATTGCCTTTGAGGCTTTGTCTGGAGATGGAGAAGACGCAGAATTAGCGGCTGATTATTTAGAGAAATTAAATAATAGAAGAAAATATTTAACGGCAAAAATAATGAAAGATGTTTGGGGAAAGTTAAGAGAAAGGGAAGAAACAGAAGTTATTGTAATTGGAAATAAGGATTGACCTTTGGGAGTGTTGGGTTTAATAGCTGGGAAAATTTCAGATAAATATAAAAAACCAGCTTTTGTTTGGTCTAAAGCAGAGAATGAAAAAGAAAATATTTTGAAGGGTTCTTGTCGTTCTGGTGGAATATACTCGATTAATTCACTAATGTCTAAAGAAGAAAAAGAATTTATTGGTTTTGGTGGGCATACTATGAGTGGAGGTTTTGTCATAAAAGAAGAAAATATTCATTTTTTAGAAAAAAAATTATCACTTGCTTTGAAAACAGTAGAAAAAATTAAAAAAGAAAAAATTATTGTAGATGCAGAAATTTCGTTAGACGAAGTTAATTTAATTAATTATAGAGAGATTGAAAAATTAGAACCATATGGAATGGAAAATCAAAAAGCATATTTTTTATTTTCTGATATAAATATATTTTCTGTTAAAAAATTTGGTAAAAATGGAGAACATTTAGAGTTGTCTTTTAAAAATTCAAAAAATTTTATAGTGAAAGCAATGACTTTTTATTACAATGATATTTTTGAAAATATGGAATTTAATTCTGGAGATAAAATAAATTTAGTGGCAAGTTTTGAAATGAATCGATGGAATGGTAATGAATTTTTAAGATTAAAAATAGAGGATATTTTTAAATAAATTATAGGGGTTTATTATGGCTGGTTTTTTGTGTCTGCGTCATTCCTTTGCATCTGTGTCATTGCGTCTGCGTCATTCCAGAAACGAAGTTATCTGGAATCCAGAATTAAAGATGTAAAGCGTTTAAGTTTTTTACAAAATTATTTTTTAAAAATATTTTATTAAATTTGTACTTTCTCTGCCTCAAAACCTGGATTCCAGATAACTGCGTTTCTGGAATGACACAGACACAAACAAAACTAGTTATGTGTGATCCAAGTTTTATACCATTCTAAAATAAAATATTTATTTTTTCCGATATTTTCCCAACTTCTCTATAATAATATTTTTTATTTCAAGAATTGAAAGAGTTGTATTCAATTCAGTTATTGAAAGTTTTACTTCTTTTTGAATTTGATACTTATTTTTTGGTTCTGTTAAAACTTTTAAAATTTTTTGCTCATTGTCTGTAAAGCCAGAAAAATCTAATTTTTTTTGATTTGATATTTTTTCTTCATTAAAATCAATGCCTAAAAGTTCTAAAATTTCTTTGCCAGAAAAAATTGGGTGAGCTCCAGATTTTAAAAGTTTATTAGAACCATATGAATATTCTGAAAAAATTGAATTAGGAATAACGGCTAAATCTTTATTATACTCAATAGCCAAGCGAGCGGTAATAAGGGTCCCAGATTTTTCCGCCGCTTCAACTACAAGAACAATATCAGATAGAGCAGCCATAATTCTATTTCTCTGAGGAAAGCTTCAAGGAGTAGCTTTAAAATTTGGTTCAAATTCAGAAAATATCAGACCATCAGCATCTAAAATTTCTTTAGAAAGAGAAAGATTTGATTTTGGATAAATAACGGATTCTGAAATTCCAGAACCGGGAATGCTAATAGTTTTCATTTTTTTGGATAGGGCAAAA
Source organism: uncultured Candidatus Saccharibacteria bacterium (assembly GCA_964509275.1). Taxonomy (GTDB): domain Bacteria; phylum Patescibacteriota; class Minisyncoccia; order Phycocordibacterales. The sequence goes on along the minus strand of CAZDWR010000017.1, from coordinate 444 downwards.
CGATGAGCTAAGGTGTCAATTCCTAAAGCAAGACCAGATATAATAACAATATTATATCCAGAAATTTCTGAAATAATTTTTTCTAAAGCTTCTTTGGCATAAGAAGAATGATTACGAGAACCAACAATTGCTAAAAATTTAGTATTTTTTCTTTCTAAAATATTTTTTCCTTTAATATAAATTTGAGCAGGACAATCGGGAATTTCTAAAAGAGCAGAAAGAAATGAATCTTTAAAATCTTTTTTTTCAATTTTTAAAATATTTTCATTATTTTTAAACATAAGTTTTATAATATCATTTTTTTTATAAATGTTATAATTATAAGATAATTATAATTATAAAAAATATGTATTTAGAAAATGAATTAATCGTCTGTGAAAAATGTAAAGTGGAAGTAAACAATCTAGCAAAAAACAATCTAATTTCCAGAGAAGAATTAGAAAT
>CAZDWR010000016.1:0-8693 GCA_964509275.1 uncultured Candidatus Saccharibacteria bacterium | reverse complement strand
TAAATAATTCACACTGTCCTGTTTTTTCTTATATCGGTAATATAAAAAACTTTTCTCAAAAGGATTTTTTAATAAGAGAACTTTTGTCGAACAATTTAAAAATTTACGAACAAAAGTTAACTCAGACAATATATTAATTAACTCTTTTAAAAACAAGGAACTGGAAAATGAAATAGTTAATTCTTTAAAAATTTCTGGCTTTCTAAACACATCAGTTAAAGAAAAAAATATTGAAGGCATAATTTTAGATTCTAAAATAACAGAAAAAGAAATGTCTGTTTACTTTGATGAAGATAGCGTAACTTTTATAACTATTGAAAATAGTGTAATTATTGAAAAAGAAAGATTACTATTATCTGAATTTAAAGTGTCCTCAGTAGCAAAACTAACTAAAAATTTAAAAAAAGATTATGTTTTTGTTTTTGGAATAAATTCAGAACTTTTAGAATCAGTTAAACAAATATTTTATAATTTAAATATTGAAGTTCGTTCAGAAAATATTTGAAAAAATTTCTTGAATTTTTCAGATGCTATTCCAAATATTTTATCAGCTGAATCTGGTGCTTTTATTGAAGTTTTGTCACTAACTGTTCCTGATATAAAAAAATGGTCTATAAAACCTAATACTAATGGCTTAACGACAAAAAAAATTAAAAAAACAAAAAGCATTTTAAAAAAAAATATGACTTTTTTACCTAAACCAAAAAAAATGAGCAATAAAGAAAAAAAATACTTACCCAAAAAAGATATTCAAAAAAAATTACCAAAAGAAAAAATAAATTTTTTGCCCAAAAATAAAAAAAAGAAGTCTGTTAAAAACAGTGCAGGATTTATTTCTAATAAACATATTGCTGTTTTTTTACCTAAACCAAAAAAAAAGACTTCTTGAGAAAAGTTTATAAATATTTTAAAATCAGAAATTTAATAAAGTTTGTATCGTGCGTCCGTGTTTGTGTTTGTGTCATTCCAGAAGCTTGCTATTTGGAATCCAGGTTTTGATGCAGAGAACGTGTAAATTTAGTGAAGTATTTTGTAAGAAGAATTTTGTGAAAAATTATTCTCTGAACAACATAAATCCTGGATTCCAGATAGCTTCGCTTCTGGAATGACACAGACGAAACGACGCAATGACACAGGTGCAGATTCAGGCATTATGTTTGTGTCATACGCGTCTGTGTTATGTGTCTGTGTCATTCCAGATAGCTTCGCTTCTAGAATGACACAGACACAGACATTTCCAAGAGGTCGGACTTCACCATCGACCAATCACAAAGAGAAAAATTTTCTCCGCACTGCTCGAAAATTATCCCACACAACCACTTAAGAAGTCCTACCTCAGACACACAAAAGAAGTATTATTTTTAAAATTTGATTGTTCCCGATTCAGAGTTTAATCCAAGGGTAAAACTGAACGAAGGATAAAAATATTTTCTAATATAAAAAACCCTAATAAATAGGGTTTTTTAAAATTAATATTATTTGCAACTTTATACTTCCAACTTGAACCTATTCTTCAGTTTTAGATTCAGAATCAGATTTTCTTAATTCCATTTCTGCCAATTCTTCTTCTTCCAACCTAGCCTGCTCTTCTTTTATTTTATCTTGAACCTCCTGAATCATTTGGTATTTTTTTGAACCTACAAAGTTTGTGCCTGCTGGAATTAAATTACCAATAATAACATTTTCTTTTAAACCTTTTAATTCATCAACCGCACCTTTTAGTGAGGCATTAATCAACATTCTAACAGCATGCTGAAATGATACCGAAGATAAAAATGATTTTCTAGAAAGTGAGACTTCTGAGATTCCTAAAATTAACAACTTAGCTTCTGCAATATTTTTTCCTTCCGCTTCCAAATCATTGTTAACTACTTCTAGTTCTGAATTTTCTACAACATCACCTTCAATAAATTTTGAATCTCTTGGATTTATAATCTTTGACCTTGAAAACATTTGAGAAATAATTACTTCCATATGTTTTCTGGCCACTGAGGAACCTTGTAATTCATAAATTTTTACAGTTTCTGAAATAATGTACTCTTGAGTTCTTTCTTTTCCAGCATACTTTAGTAATTCTTCTAAATCGGCCGAACCATCTGTAACCATATCTCCAACCTTAACTTTGTCTCCTTCTTTAACAACCAAAGTTCTTCAGTAGGGAATAATATATACTTTTTCTTTTACCTTTTCGTCAGGCTGTGACAAAACTAATAATGTCTTTTTGTCATTTACTTCAAAAGATAGAACTTCACCGTCTGCTTTAGCAATAATTGCAGGAACTTTTGGTTTCCTTCTTTCAAAAATTTCTTCAACTCTGGGCAGTCCCGATGTAATATCTCCTTCTCTGGTTGCTGCTCCAGCTGAATGGAAAGTACGCATAGTCAATTGTGTCCCTGGTTCTCCAATAGCCTGTGCGGCAATTGTTCCAATTGCTTCTCCTAAATCTACCAAAATATCTCCACCCATATCCATTCCGTAACATTTTTGACAAATACCTCCGTGTAATTCACAAGTCAACGGAGATCTAACTTGTATATTTTCTATACTTTTTTCACTAAGTAAATTAGCATCTAAGATTGTCAAAAAATGTCCTTTTTTAAATAGTAATTTACCGTCTTCATCTTTAATTTCTTTGGCAACATATCTTCCTCTGGCAGTTTTAGATAAAGGTAAAATAAATCCTTCTCCTTTTGACGTCAATTCAATAGATTTTTTTGTTTTACAATCATCTGCAGTAATAATTACATCTTGTGCTACATCAAATAGTTTTCTAGTTAAATATCCAGCTTTGGCAGTGTTTAAAGCGGTATCGGCTAAACCTTTACGCGCCCCGTGAGTAGTAATGAAGTATTCTATTGGATCCAAACCTTCTTTCATAGATGATTTCACAGGAAATTCAATTCCTTCATTTAGAACATTTGAAACAATCCCCTTCATTCCGACCATTGTTGAAAGATTTCCTTTTTTACCTCTAGCTCCCGATTCTGTCATTTCCCACACAGAAGAAGAAGAATCCATAGCATCTTCTATTAAATCATCTATGTCTTCTTTTGCTTTAAATCATAATTCTACATTTTTTCTTTTTCGTTCATTTTTAGTTATAAAACCTTCATCAAAAGCATCTCAATTTTTAACAACCTCCTTGTTGGTGTTTTTAATAATGTCCCCTTTCCCTTTTGGAATTCTCAAATCATCATCTGACCAAGTTGTTCCAGATTTTGTAGCATATTCAAAACCAAAGTTTTTAATAGAATCAAGAATAGGTGAAATTCCTCCCAAACCATATATTGCAATTAAATCTGTTTCTAAAGCAGACACAGCTTTTTGATCCATCATTTTATTCAAAAAAGGATAATCACTTGGTAAAACAGAATTAAACAATAATCGTCCAACAGAAGTTTCAAATATTTTATCTGCAAATTCTGCATATTTTTTATTATCTGTTCCTAAAACTTTTATTTTTGCTCTAAAGTCTACCACAGAAAAATCTCATGCATTGATGGCATCATTTGGAGAATTGAAAACCTTGCCTTCTCCTAATGATTTATCAACTATCTTTGTTGCTCAATAAGTTCCTAGAATAATATCTAACTTTGAAGAAACTATCAATTCATTACTTCCTGGCTTTATAACATTTTTTGCTGAAGACATTATGACTTCTGCTTCTTTTTGTGCTTCAACAGATATTGGTAAATGAACAGACATCGTGTCTCCATCAAAATCCGCGTTAAAACCAGAACAAACAAGTGGGTGAAGTTTTATGGCTTTTCCTTCTATTAATAGAGGCTTAAAAGCTAAAATTCCAAGTCTGTGTAAAGTAGGCGCTCTATTTAATAAAACATATTTTTTATCAATAACTTCTTCTAAATATATTCAAACATCTTCAGAGCCATCATCAATTAATTTATTGGCTATCTTGATATTATGGGCATCTTCATTTTCAATCAATTTTGAAATAACGAAAGGTCTAAATAATTCCAAGGCCATTCTTTTTGGTAATCCAACTTCATCTAATGATAAATCTGGACCAACAACAATAACAGAACGACCAGAATAATCTACTCTCTTCCCAAGTAAATTTGCTCTAAACAAACCTTGCTTACCTTTAATAGAATCTGTTAGAGATTTTAAAGGTCTTCTTTGAGCGGCAGACATAGCCGCTGACGAAGTTGAACGTCTCATTGAATTATCGATTAAAGCATCTACAGCTTCTTGCATAATTCTTTTTTCATTCCTTAGAATAACATCTGGAGCACCAATATTTATTAATTTTTTTAATCTATTATTTCTGTTGATCACTCGTCGATATAAATCATTTACATCTGAAGAAGCATGTCTCCCTGCTCCTAAGGCCACAATTGGTCTTAATGCTGGAGGAATAACTGGAATTCTTGTAAAAAACATTCATTCTGGTCTTACCTTTGCAGCAATCATAGATTTTACTAAAGTAATTCTTTTATTGAGCTTTGGCCTTGAAACTGCTGAAACATCTTCAAGTTCTTTTTCTAACTTTTTTTCTAATTTTGACAAATCTATGCTCTTCATTAAATTATAAATAGCTTCTGAACCAATAGAAGATTGATATAATCCTTTATATTTTTCAGATAATCTAGAATGCATTAATTCATCAACTACAGCTCCTTTAACTACTCCATTTATTTCTAGTTTTACTCTTTTGAAAACTGCTTTTAATTTATCAATTGATTCTTCGTCTTCAAGAACAGCTACTTTCTTTTTGTATTCTTCATCAACAGTCTCCAAGATATTCTTTTTAACTTCTAAGTCAACATTAATAATAATATGACCAGCAAAATATACTACTTTTTCTAATTCTCCCATTGGCACACCTAAAATCAACGACATTCTGGACGGGATTGACCTTAAATATCAAATATGAGCTACTGGAGATGCTAATTCAATATGCCCCATTCTTCTTCTTCTAACAACGGCTTTTGTTATTTCTACTCCACATTTTTCACAAACTATTCCTTTATATCTTATTCCTTTGTATTTTCCACAATAACATTCATAATCTTTTTCAGGACCAAAAATCTTTTCATCAAATAAACCCTCTCTTTCACTTCTTTGAGTTCTATAGTTTATAGTTTCAGATTTTTTTACTTCCCCAGATGATCATTCTAATATTTTCTCTGGACTTGCCAGTCTCAATTCTAATCAATCAAATTTTTTTGTTTGTAGTTCTTTCATAGTATTTATGTATATTATTAATTGTTATTGTAAGAATCATATTCTTCATCTTCATGACTTTCTAAAGAAATATCTAAAGATAATCCTCTCAAAGTATTTATCATCACATTAAATGATTCTGGAGTGTTTGGCAAAATAAAATTTTTACCTTTAATAATAGAATCATACATGGCAGATCTTCCCATAATATCATCTGATTTTACAGTCAAAACTTCTCTTAAAGTATAAGCCACTCCATGACCTAACAATGCTCAAACCTCCATCTCTCCGAATCTTTGACCTCCTTCTTGCGCTTTACCTCCTAAAGGCTGTTGATTAATAAGCGAATATGGACCAACAGAACGAACATGCATTTTATCCTCAATCATATGTTTTAACTTTAAAATATACATATATCCTATAGTGACATCTTTATTAAATTTCTCACCAGTTTTTCCATCAATTAATGGCACCTTGCCATTTTCTGGAAATCCAGCTGATTTTAATTCTTTTCTAATTTCTTCACTGCTCGCTCCAGCAAAAGGAGGAGCAATCGCTTGGTACCCTAAAGTTCCAGCAGCAAGTCCTAAATGAACTTCTAAAATTTGCCCCAAGTTCATTCTAGAAGGAACTCCTAAGGGAGATAATATAATATCTATTGATTGACCATCTTCTGTGTATGGCATATCTTCTTCTGGTAAAATCATAGAAACAACACCTTTATTACCATGTCTTCCAGATAATTTATCTCCTACTTTAATATTTCTTAATTCAGCAACTTGAATATAAATTCTTTTAATAATCCCTATTTCATTTATTTGACCTTTTGCTCTATCAAAAATTTTAATTCCAACCACTCTTCCTTTTTCCCCTGACTTTAATTTAAGCGAAGAATCTTTTACATCTTTTGCCTTATCTCCAAAAATTGATCTCAACAACCTTTCCTCTGGAGTTAATTGTGATTCACCCTTTGGTGTCACCTTTCCAACTAAAATATCCCCCTTACTCACTTCTGCTCCAATAACTACAATTCCCTCTTCATCTAAATTAGTTAATCTATCTTCTCCAACATTTGGAATATCTTGCGTTGTTTGTTCGGGCCCAAGTTTTGTTTCTCTAATATCAGTAACATATTCTTTAATATGAATATTTGTAAATTTATGTTTCTTAGCAACTTTTTCAGATACGATAATAGCATCTTCATAATTAGCTCCGTAGAAAGACATAAAAGCCACTAACATATTTTGTCCCACTGCAATTTGTCCATTATCTGACGATGAAGTATCCGCTATCAAATCTCCCTTTTTTAATTTATCTCCATTATTTACTACAGGCCTTTGATGAAACATAGCAAACGTATTTGTTCTTTCAAAATTAACTAAATTATAAACTCTTTTTTTAGTTCCTTCTTTTACTTCAACTCTTGTTCCATCTACATAAGTCACCAAACAATCATTTTCTGCATAAACCAATCTTCCTGTATATTTTGCTGCTTCATACTCAATTCCTGTTGCTACCAAAGGAGCATCTGGAACGATACAACCGACAGCTTGTTTCTGCATATTTGAACCCATCAGCGCCCTGTTAGCTTCATTGTGATTTACAAAAGGAATCATCGCTGTAGCAATTGAAAATGGTTGATATGATGAAATATCAATATATTCTACATCTTTTATATCTACAACTAATGGCTCTCCCATATGTCTAACTTCTATTCTCTTATCTTTAAATACTCCTGTTTTTTTATCAATATTAGAGGCCGAATGTGCCACTTTAGCTTCTTCTTCTTCGTAGGCATCTAAATATTTAATTTCTTTTGTAATTTTCCCATTTTTAACTTTTCTATATGGAGTTTCAATAATTCCAAATTCATTCACTTTAGCAAAAGTAGAAAGCCTCATAATTAAACCAATATTTTGACCTTCTGGAGTATGAATTGGACATAATCTTCCATAATGTGAAGGGTGTACATCACGCACTTCAAAACCAGCTCTTTCTCTAACTAAACCTCCAGCACCAAGTGCAGAAACAGTTCTTCCATTTTCCAATTCATATAAAATATTTTCTTGATCTATGAATTGAGAAAGTGGATTGGTATTAAAAAATTCCAAAATTTTTGCCTGAATAGGTCTTGTATTCAAAAAGAAAGCTGGCTCTAAAGTTGTTGAGTCTGCAATAGACATTTTGTCTTGAATATTTCTTTTCATTTGAAAAAGCCCTAATCTTATTCGTGCCTCAATCATTTCCTCAAAAAACCTTAATCTTCTTGATCCAAGATGGTCAATATCATCAGCTAATGATTCTGAATCTGAATTTAATTTCACAATATTTTCAATAATTAAAACTACATCTTCTAAACTTAATTTTTTATCACTATCTTTGTAATTTTTAACTTCTTTTTTATTAAATCTTTTGTTAAATCTTATTCTACCTATTTTTGAAATATCATATCTTTCTAGAGAAAAAATAGATTCTACATACTCTTTAGCATAATTAACAGCCACTATTTCACCATCTCTTAATCTTTTATAAATCTCAACATAAGATTCCTCCACCGATAAAGCAGAATCTTTTTCAAAAGTATTTTTTATATACTCTTTGGCTTCTGGTGAAAAAAGCTTTATCAAATCTTCATCTTTTTTTCCTCCAGAAATTACTCGCAAAAAAGAAGAAATAGGAAGTTTTCTTTTTCTGTCTATTTTTACATATATTAAATCTTTGTCACCTGTGTTTTCAGATTCTACTTCTACCCAAGAACCTCTGGCCGGAATAATTTTAGCACCAAATTGTCGTTCTTTTTTTGTCTTATTTAAAGTAAAAAAAATACCAAATGACCTGGCCAACTGTGGCACTATTACTCGCTCAACACCATTAACAATAAACGTTCCATGATTAGTCATTACGGGAACATTAAACATAAAAACTTCCTGTTCTTTTTTAGAACCAGTAGTTTTATTTGTTAATTCGTAACTAGCTTTAATCGTGTGATTCATTGATACCTTCTTTTTTCTAGCAGCAAATTCGTCAATGTCTGATTTTTCAATACGATATGATTTATACACTAAATCAAATTTCTTTCCAGAATAATCTGAAATAGGTGAAAATTCTGAAAATACTTTTTTTAAAGTATTATTTAAAAATCTATCATAAGAATCTAATTGATGTTGCACCAAATTTGGAATTTCCATTCCTGGTTCTCTGAATTTTTCAAAAGTTTTTTGTTTTAATTGTCCAACGCTCATATATTATTTTAATAAATTATTTTTTTGTTTTTACAAAAACAAAAAACCGTCACATAATAATGCGATAAAAAAATATAAAATTTTAATAAAGATTTGAATGGCTAAAGGAATGACTCAATCGATTGTCTGAATTTTTTACATTATACTTTAAATTTTAAAAAAAACAACCTTTTCTTTGTTTTTGTGCCATTGTGTTTTGTGTCTGTGTCGGAGGTCGGACTTCTTAAGTGGTTGCGTGGGATAATTTTCGAGCAGTGCGGAGAA
>CAZDWR010000015.1:0-8823 GCA_964509275.1 uncultured Candidatus Saccharibacteria bacterium | reverse complement strand
ATAAAACCTGGATTCCGGGTAACTGCGTTCCCGGAATAACACAGACACAGACACAGACAAAAGCAGTATTGTTTTTAAAATTTGATTGTTCCCGGTTCAGAGTTTAATTCAAGACTCTCTTGAAAAAATTACTTTTTTTGTTATAATTTTATCACTTTTACAGAATATATTTAGTTTTAACTGTAATTTAATTTATTTTATTTTAATTAGTTTTGTAAAAAATAATCCTTTGCGGGATTAGTTAAGTGGTATAACTTCTGCCTTCCAAGCAGCGATTAGCGGTTCGATTCCGCTATCCCGCACAAATTTGAATTGACTCTCAAAAATCAGACACATTTTATTTGATTTACTCTTTTAGCATTAGAAATGTTTTTAATTGTATGATGTCCTATAAAAACATGTTCCGATTTTTTATCCCAAATTAATTTTTGAATAATCTTATTTCTCTCTTCTTCTGGAAGAATCCTCCATACAGAGATATTTTCTGGAACCGCCGAATCAATGGTTTCAGAAAAAGATTCCCTTGTCCACTGTTCTGAAAAAACACTGGAAGAACTTAGAATTGTGATAATTAAAAAAATAATCGTTAAGATAGCTTTATTCATTTCTTTCCCCTTATTGAACTGTGAAGAACTTTTTATAAATCTCTGTTTCCCTTTGAAAAATAGAATCTGAATCAAGTTCAACACAAAAAAAAATAGAGGTCAATAAATAGATGTAATGGCCAATAACATATGGCGGTTTCAAATTAGTATGTTATTAACTAATGACTGTTAAAATGAAAACAAACACACAAGCACAAGCATACGAAACTGCATTTTTATACGTATTTATAATTTAGTAGTTCGGTGGAAAGAATGTGGTTAATTTAAATTGATTTTTTTAATGATATTTGATAGAATACTATCACATTTTTACTTATTGTCGTACGGTGCCGCTTTAAAGTAGCACACTAATAAAAGCGATTTTCAGTAATTATATTATAGAAGTATATGTTTTCAATGTTCACTTAGTCGGGTAAAATCTTTAGTTCGTTCAGATTTACCTGGCACTGGTTCACTTGAAAATAGTTAAAATTATTAAATAAATTAAGTTAAAATTAAAAATATGGCAGATTTTGATAGAACAAAACCTCACATAAATGTGGGAACATTAGGTCACGTTGACCACGGAAAAACTACTCTAACAGCAGGTATTTTAAATACACTATTTTTGGAAGGATTAATTTCAGAAAAAGGAAGTGTTGATGAAATTGATAATGCTCCAGAGGAAAAAGAGAGAGGAATTACAATTGCTCTTTCTCATCAAGAATATGAATCAGTAAATAGACATTATGCACATATTGATGCACCAGGTCATGCTGACTACATTAAAAACATGATTACAGGAGCCGCACAAATGGATGGAGCAATATTAGTTGTTGCTGCAACAGACGGTCTTATGCCTCAAACAAGAGAACATATCTTGCTTGCAAAACAAGTAGGAGTACCAAAAGTCATCATTTTCCTAAATAAAATGGATATGATGGATGATGAGGAAATGGTAGAATTGGTAAAAGAAGAAATCAAAGAAACTCTTGAACAATATGGATACGATGCAGAAAATACTCCGTTTATCGAAGGTTCAGCATTAAAAGCTTCAGAAGCTGAAGCAAAAGATGAATGAACACAAAAAGTTTTAGATCTTGTTGAAGCCATGGATACATGGTTTGATATTCCAGATAGAGATATGGATGGGGATTTCTTAATGCCTATTGAAGATGTATTTTCAATTGAAGGTAGAGGAACAGTTGCTACAGGAAAAATCGAAAGAGGTATTGCTAAGGTTGGAGAGGAAATAGAAATTGTTGGAATTAAGGATACTGTAAAAACAACAGTTACAGGAATTGAAATGTTTAATAAATCTTTACAAGAAGGAATGGCGGGAGATAATGCTGGTATTCTTTTAAGAGGTATTAAAAAAGAAGATGTTCACAGAGGTCAAGTTCTTGCTAAACCAGGATCAATTACACCGCATACAGAATTTGATGCAGAAGTGTATATTTTGAAGAAAGAAGAGGGAGGTAGACATACACCATTTTTCTCAGGATATAAACCACAATTCTATGTTAGAACAACTGACGTGACAGGAGAAGTTACATTAGCAGAAGGAACAGAAATGGTAATGCCAGGAGATACTGCAACTTTCAAAGTAAAATTGCATACTCCAGTTGCTATTGAAGATAAAATGAAATTTACTCTTAGAGAAGGTGGGCGAACAGTTGGAGCGGGGGTTGTTACAAAAATCGTTGCTTAGTTGAAATTTAAAAATGAGCATCTAACTTTGTCAGCTTCGGAAAAAATTTCTTCATCGCACAGGAGTGCGACTCATAAATTTTTTCCTTACTTCCTCGTTAGATATCTCATTTTTGAAATTTCTTACGCTCGGGATGTAGAGTGAGAATAATTAACAAGAAACGAAAATAATATAATCTGAAAATGGCTGAAACAAAAAAAACAAAAAAAAGCGAAAAACTACCAATTTTGAGAATTATTGTTTCTGCTTTTGAAGCTAAAGCTTTAGACAACGCTGTAAAAGAAATTATTTCTAACACAGAGAGATTAGAAGCTGTGGTAAAAGGACCTGTGCCTTTGCCAACAAAAACAAAAAAATGAACTGTAAATAGGTCATCATTTGTTTATGAAGAATCAAAAGAACAATATGAAATGAAAGTTCACAGAAGATTAATCGATATTGTAGAACCAACACAAAAAATTGTGGAAGCTCTTACAAATCTTTTACTCCCATCTGGAATTAATGTTGACGTGAAAATGATAAATTAATTAATTTATTCATTCATAAGGAGCGAAAGCTACGCTTTCGCTCCTCATTGAGTAATTAAACTCTAAATATTTTACAAGGAAGAAATTCATGAAAAATATGCTGTAAAATCCAACTCGATTTTTTTGAGCAATGGTATGAAGCAATATCTATTATTTTTTAACAAGCAAAGCTTGAGTGAGGAACACGACCAAACTACAAGCATCGCTAATTAAAAAATTTAGAAAACCTTCATTAATAAAAGATACAATGAAAAAATTTATGATAGGCTCAAAAGACAGAATGACTCAAATTTTTGATCAGAATGGATTTGCCGTACCAGTTACAGCAATTAATTTTGATAAAAATATAGTAACAGCTATAAAAACAAAAGATTCAAAAGATGGATATTCAGCAGTTCAAGTTTCCACAGGAGCACAAAAAGAATCACGAATGACAAAAGCAGTTCTCGGACAACTTGGGGGGGCATATAAAACTACAGTAGAATTTAGAACAGAAAATGCAAATGAATATTCAAAAGGAGATGAAATAAATTTTGATTTTTTGAAAGTCGGAGATGTTGTTTCTCTGTCTTCAATTTCAAAAGGTAAGGGATTTCAAGGAGGAGTTAAGCGTCATGGGTTTTCAGGAGGGCGACGGTCACATGGTAATAAACATGCCGAAAGAGAAGTGGGTTCAATTGGAGCAGGAACAACACCCGGTCGAGTATGAAAAGGTAAAAAAATGCCCGGACGAATGGGCTCAGACAGGATTACAATTAAAAATTTAATTGTTGCAAAAATAGATAATAAAAATAATAGAATTTTTGTTAAAGGGGCCATCGCCGGAAAACCATCAACAATTGTCGAGATTGTTAAAATGACCGCCTAGCTTCGTTGGCTACGCATGTCATTTAAACAATCTCTTGGTTTAATAATTAAAAAACCACTTATCATCTAGGAAACGATTTTTGTTTGTGAGCTGGCGAACAAATACAAAGATCAGTTGCACCACAAGGATATTGGCAGAATATACAAAAGAAACACAAAAGAACCCTTTGTTATTCGTGCTGGCATCCGTGATCCAGAATTAAAGTAAAAAATTTTTAAATAGTTTGAGCGAAAATGGCGAAGCCATTTTCGCTCCTATAATTTTGAAAATTTGATTTTCAAACAGTTTAGAGATTCTGCCAAAATCTCAAGGAGTAAAATCCAATTAACAAGGTCAAACTTAGAAGAAAGGCTTCTAAGTAGACAATAATAAAATTTCAATATTATGAAATCAAAAATATATGACATTTCTGGAAAATCTACTGGAGACATAGAGCTTCCAGAAGAAATATTTGGCTTAGAATTAAATAACGATTTAGTTCACCAAGTTATTGTTTCAATGATGTCAAACAAACGTGCAGTTATTTCACATACCAAAGGTAGGGGCGAAGTATCTGGAGGTGGTAAAAAACCTTGAAAACAAAAAGGAACTGGTAAGGCAAGACACGGCTCAATTCGTTCTCCAATTTGAAGAGGAGGAGGAATTACTTTTGGACCAACAAAAGAAAAAAACTTTTCTAAAAAAATAAATTCAAAATCAAAAACAACAGCTTTATTTCAAATTATTTCTCAAAAAATGAGAGATGGAGAAATTATATTTGTAGATAAATTTTCCTTGGATGTGCCAAAAACAAAAGAGGCGCGAACAATTTTGGAAAAACTTTCAACCGTAAAAGGTTTTGAAATGATTTTGGCAAAAAAGAAAAATTCAGCTTTAATTTTAAACACAGAAATTAATGAAAACAATATAAGGTCTTTTAAAAATTTTAATAATATTAAAACTGAAGAAATGAGGAAAATTAATCCACTAGATTTATTGACTTATAAGTACCTTGTTATTGTAAATCCAGTTGAAGCTATTGAATTATTAAGTGTTAAAATTAATAATAAATAATTATGACTAATATTTCAACAAAAAAAACAATAATTCTAAAACCTAGAGTTACAGAAAAATCATCTATTTTGCAAGAAGAGGGAATTTATACTTTTAATATTGCAAGCAATGCAACTAAACAAGAAGTAAAAAAAGAAGTAAAAAAAATATATAAAGTTATGCCTGTGAAGGTGAATATTGTTAATACTTCTCCTAAAAAAGTATTTACAAGAGGCAGATGAGGTAAAAAAGGAGGAGTTAAAAAGGCTTATGTGTTCCTTGCAAAAGGTGACAAAATAACTTTGTAATTCCAAAATTGGCGAATTTCTGCGTTGACTTCGTGAAATTTTTTTTCACCGCACAGTAGTGCGGCTCAAAAAATTTTCTCTTGTCGCCTTGAACTTCATCCAATTTTGAAACCACAAAGAATAGATAAAATTAAAAATTATGGTAACCGAGCCGAAAATTCGGATTAATTAAAATAAAATGGCAATAAAAAGATACAAACCCACATCAAACGGTGTGAGAAATATGACCGTAGTGAAGTATAAAGATTTCTTAACAGGAAAGAAAAATTCTCCACATAAAGCATTAACAAAAGGAACAAAAAATACTGCAGCTAGAAATAATCGAGGACGAATTACTTCACGATTTAGAGGTGGTGGAAACAAAAGACTTTACCGAACTATCGATTTTAAATTTGATAAAAGAGATATTCCAGCAACAATTGAAACAGTAGAATACGACCCATTTAGATCAGCATTTATATCGCTTGTGGTTTATGCAGATGGAGAGAGAAGATATATTTTATCTTGAAAAGGAGCTAAAGCAGGAGATAAATTTATAGTTTCAGATATTACAGATATGAAAGTGGGTAATAGAATGAAATTAAAAAATATTCCAGTAGGAACAATGGTTTATAATGTAGAAATTAAAGCTGATGGGGGAGCAAAGCTTGCTCGGTCAGCTGGTAATTCTATTGAAATGGCAGCTTTAGATGAAGATACAGTTCATTTAAAAATGCCTTCAAAAGAAGTGCGAAAAGTTTCAGCTAACGCGTTTGCAACCATTGGAGAGGCATCTAATTCAGATCATAGATTGGTAAATATTGGTAAGGCTGGACGGTCTAGACAAATGAGAAGACGACCAAGGGTTAGAGGTTCAGCGATGAATCCAGTAGATCATCCATACGGTGGAGGAGAAGGAAAAGCAGGTGTTGGATTAAGAAGGTTAAAAACAAAATGAGGAAAACCTTCAGGAAAAGGACAAAAAACAAGAACTCCAAAAAAATACTCAAATTCTTTAATTGTAAGAAGAAGGAATTACAAAAAACAAAAATAGAAAATGGTATTTTTACAAAAAAACTTCACAGTGTGAAGTTTTTTATTATCCTTGCTATGAAAAAATGAAATTAAAAAATCTTTAAAAAAAATATTAAATAAAAATGAGGAATTCTCAATTTCAAAAGATGAGCATTTAAATTTGAGAAATAAACAAAACAATAAGGATATAGAAATTCCAAGACATGTGATTGCGTCTGGTGTTGTTGGAGGAAGATAATTTAAGACCAGAAACAGGAAAAAAACTTGAGCACAACATAGGCTCAAAAATTATTCCTGTAAAAAATTTCGGGCAAAAATGTTACAATATTTTTATGTTAATAAAAAACAAAATAATTTTAAGTACTTTAATTTTAATATTTTTTCCATCAATAATAATGGCAGAATTTGTGGTTTCAGATTTTAAATATAAAAAAAATATTATAAATAATAGCACAGAGACTGGTCTTTTTTCTTTTGTTATTGATAATGAAATATATAAAAATGGAAATCAATTTTTTCATGATTTAAGAATTGTAGATAAAAATAATAGAGAAATTCCTTATCTTATCAAAAAAGAATTTGATCAAGTAAATTCAAAAAGCATAAATAGAAATCTAAAAATAATCTCAAAAAAGAATAATATTTTTATTTTAGATATGGGAAAAGTTCCAAAGTATAATAAAAGAATAAGCATTATTACAAAATCTTTTGATTTTTCAAGAATAGTAGATGTTTATGGATCAAACTTGATTGATAGTCGTTTTGAAAATTTAACATTAGCAAAACAGGGTGATTTAATAGCGGTAGTTCCTGGAAACAATGACAAAAATATTGATTTTAGATTTAATAATTATCGTTACATAAAATTAGTATTTTCAGGAAATGAAGGCAGTTTTGTTCCATTAGAATTTACAGTTGAAGAAATCGAACAAGAAAAAATTTTGGGA
The DNA here is from genome assembly GCA_964509275.1 of uncultured Candidatus Saccharibacteria bacterium. Taxonomy (GTDB): domain Bacteria; phylum Patescibacteriota; class Minisyncoccia; order Phycocordibacterales. Next base: position 1,832 of record CAZDWR010000015.1, on the reverse strand, counting down.
AAAAAAGAAATTTTTAATTTAAAAATTAATGATATTTCCGACGAAAATTCAAAAAACCAAAAAATTATTTTAGAGTCTTCCGGTGAAAACATACCCATTGATTCAATAATTTTACACAGCACAGAAAGAGATTTTTCAAGAAGCATTAGAATATATTCATCAAACCATAAAAATGCTGAATTATTAGAAAATAATAAAAGATATGATAAAAACACGAATTATTGAAAAAATATATACAGTGGGCGTTTTTCAGAAAGGGTTTATAGCAAAGAACAGGTGTTTAATATAAACGACAACAAAAAGTATTATTTAATTATAATAAATAACAAGGATAACGAGAATTTAAACATAACAGGAGCAACAGCCACAAGATTTTTAAATATTGTTTATTTAGATAATTTAGATTTTGTAAATAATTATTACAGAGTTTTTTATGGTAATATTTTTGCAAAAAAACCAAATTATGATCTTTCAAATATTAATCAAAAAATTAATATAAAAAATAGTACAAAAGTATTTCTTTCAGAAGAAAAAGATAATAAAGATTATGTGGCTCCAAAAGAAAAATTAGGTATGTCAGCCATTCATTTAATTTATATGTTTATTGGAGGACTGATGCTTATTTTAGTCTGATTTGTTTATAAAGTTATTAGAGAGACAGAAAACAAAGATAAGACCAATAAAAAAAGTTTTATTGGTAAATTATAAGAATTAATTATATTTATTCTGTATCATTCCTTTGTGCTTGTGTCATTCCAAAAGCTTGCTATTTGGAACCCAGGATTAAAGTTGCAAACCGTTTAAATTTTCACAAAATTATTTTTAAAAAATACTTTTTTTAAACTTTCTCGTTCTATGTTTTAAAACCTGGATTCCAGATAGCTTCGCTTCTGGAATGACACAGACACAGACACAAACACAGAAACAAAGGGAATTGAGGCATATAATATTAATTATGCTTATTCATTGTTTCTTTATAACCGTTCTTTAAAATAAATTTTAAAACACTTTCTACTTTTTTTTCTATTTCAGGAATTTGTTTTGTTTGTTTTCTTGAGAATTCTTTAGAAGTTAAATATTTTGCCATTGATTCCGTTTTTGGTTTTCTTGCTCTGCCAAAAAAATCTATAGGACAAATGCCTATTCTTAAACGAATATAATTTTTAGTTCCAAGTTTCTCTGTAATATCTTTTATGCCATTGTGCCCAGCATCGCCACGGTTAAAAGAAATTTTTATATTTCCAAAAGGTAAAGCAATATCATCATAAATAACGATAATTTTTTCAATTTCTTTTATATTTTGTATTAAATCTTTTCTGCCATTGTTTTTAAAAATTCCAGAAAATGCATTTCCTGAATTATTTATAAACATTTCTGGTAAAATAATTTCAAAATTTATTTTTTTACTTTTCTTGTCTAAAATAAAACCTTCAGCAATATTACTTCTTCTAGTTTTTGAATAATAAAAAGAATTTGAAATGTTTTCAAATACTTCGTTATCGAAAAGTGTTCTTAAAATTTGCCCGCCGATATTATGAGGGGTATTTTGATATTTATCTTTTTCTTTTGGGTCATTATTTCATAGACCTATAATTCTGTACATTAATTATATTTTATCATATTTTTTGTTTTGTTGGTGTTATTTCTTTATGTTATTGCGTCGTGCGTCTGTGTCATTCCAGAAGCGAAGCTATCTGGAATCCAGGCTTTATGTTGTCCAGAAAATAATTTTTCACAAAATTCTTTGTACAAAATATTCTTTTTAAATTTATTTGCCTAGTGTTTTAAACCTGGATTCCAGATAGCTTCGCTTCTGGAATGACACAAACACA